>JBDTXF010000154.1:0-7079 GCA_040006355.1 Nocardioidaceae bacterium
CCGAGCAGGAACGGGAAGTCGTCGTTGATGCCGCCCTCCCGGTAGTGCAGATCGGTGTGGCAGACCCCGCAGGCCTGGATCCTGACGACCGCCTCCCCGGGCCCGGGGTCGGGGAGGTTCACAGTCTCGATCGAGACCGGCTCGCCCTTGGCCTTCGCGACGACTCCACGGACCTGCTGCATGCTCTTCTCCTGTGCCGGACGGGGTGCGTCGGTGCGACGTACCCGCAGGCTAACCGGCCAGCAGAAAGCCCACTGCCACGACGTACGCCGCGACCAGCACGACACCCACCGCACGAGGCAGCACGCCCGAGCGGCGGGACGCCAGGAGGACCAGCGGGAGGACCGCCGTGAACGCCGCGACGGAGAGGATCACGTTGTGCCGTCCGAGGCCGAGCGGGCTGACCAGCGCGGCCAGCCCGAGGGTCACCGTGGAGTTGTAGGCGACCGCGCCGACCGTCCCGGCGACCACCAGCTCGGACAGCCCGCGTCGGCGGGCGGACCAGATCAGCGCGACCATCTCGGCGCTGGTGGCCAGGGCCAGCACGGTCAGGCCGACCACGGACTCCCCGAGGTCGAGCACGTCCACGAGGTCCTCGGCACCGCGCACGGCCAGCGCGCCGCCGGCGCCCATCCCGAGGACGCCGAGCAGCAGCACCAGCAGCGCGCGACCGGTGCTGCGCCCGTCGCCGTCTCCCTGGCTGCCTCCCTGGACCGCCTCGAGCTCGGCCAGCTCCCCGATCAGCGGCGGCGCCTTCTCACGTCGCCAGACCCAGACCACCCCGGCGGCATAGAGCAGCACCAGGACCAGTCCCTCGAGGCGGCCGAGCACGCCGTTGAGCAGGAACAGCCAGGAGACGGCACCGACGACGGTGGCGGCGACCGCGTACTGCAGCGCGGCGCGGCCCACCGGCAGCCGGGTGAGCACCGCGGCCAGACCGAGGGTGAGGGTGAGGATCACCTGGTTGGCACCGACCGCGTCCCCGGCCGCGAGCGCCGGATGGCCCTGCCCGGACGCCAGCATCGCGGTGACCGCCTCCTCGGGCTCGGCCCCGGCGAGAAGCACCCCGAGGGCGAGCACGCTGACCCCCAGCCGTCGGGAGGCGCCGGTGACGTTCTCCGCGAAACCCTCGGCACCAGCAGTGAGCAGCCCGGCGCCCAGCACCAGCAGGACGACAGCGACCACAGCACCCACCATGACTCCCCAGAACCCCCCAGGACCCCCTGGTCAGGCGACCACGGAGGTCACCGGCAGCGAGGAGTCGGCCGGCAGGTCGAGCGCGGAGGGCCGGCGGCCCCGGGCGACCAGCTCGGCGCCGAGGGCGGCCACCATCGCGCCGTTGTCGGTGCACAGACCCGGCCGGGGGACCCGGACCCGGATGCCGCGGGCGGAGGCCCGCTCCTCGGCGAGGACCCGCAGCCGGGAGTTGGCAGCGACCCCGCCCCCGATCAGGATGTCCTCGATGCCCTCGCTGGTGGCGGCGTCCACGGCCTTGCGGACCAGGACGTCGCACACCGCCTCCTGGAACGAGGCGGCGACGTCGTCGACCGGCACCGTCTCGCCCGCGCGCTCGCGGGCCTCCACCCAGCGGGCCACGGCGGTCTTCAGGCCGGAGAAGGAGAAGTCGAAGCGATGCCGTTCCAGGTCGCGCCGGGAGGTGAGTCCGCGGGGGAAGTCGATCAGGACCGAGGACCCGGAACGGGCCGCCCGGTCGACGTAGGGCCCGCCGGGGAAGGGCAGGCCGAGGAGCCGCGCCACCTTGTCGAAGGCCTCGCCGGCGGCGTCGTCGAGGGTCGCCCCCATCGGGACGATCCCGCTGTGCCCGTCCTCGCCGCCGGTGACGTCGACGACCCGCAGCAGCGAGGAGTGGCCGCCGCTGACCAGCAGGGCGATGCACGGCTCGGGCAGCGGACCGTGCTCGAGCTGGTCGACGGCGACGTGCGAGGCGAGGTGGTTGACCCCGAAGACCGGCTTCCCCAGCCCGACGGCCAGCGCCTTGGCCGCGGCCACCCCGACGAGCAGCGCGCCGACCAGGCCGGGGCCGCTGGTCACGGCGATCGCGTCCACGTCGGACAGCACGATCCCGGCGTCGGCGCACGCCCGCGAGATGGTCGGCACCATCGCCTCGAGGTGCGCGCGCGAGGCCACCTCGGGGACCACCCCGCCGAACCGCGCGTGCTCCTCCACGCTGGAGGCGACCGCGTCGGCGAGCAGGGTGCGACCGCGCACGACCCCGACCCCGGTCTCGTCGCACGAGGTCTCGATCCCCAGCACCAGCGGCTCGTCGCTCATGCCGTCATCCTCTCCCGGCGCCCGCGCACGCTCACTCCCGGACCGCCCGCTCCATGACCACGGCGTCCGAGCCGTCGCGGTAGTAGTCACCCCGACGGTCGATCTCGACGAACCCCTCGGCCGCGTAGAACGCCAGCGCCCGCTCGTTGACCACGCTGACCTCGAGCAGCATCCGGTCCTCCTCCGCCTCGCAGAGCGCTGCCGCGAGCAGTCGTCGCGCCAGCCCCCGACGCCGGTGGGCCGGGTGCACCACGAGGCGCTGCAGGTCGACGACGTCGCCGGCAGCGGCGGTCACGACGTAGGCCATCACTTCGGGGTCGCCGAGCACCAGCGCCACCCGTCGCGGTCCGGTGAGCTCCTCGAGCACCGCCGCCTCGGACCACGCGTCGACCCCGAAGGACTGCTGCTCCAGGGCGTGCACGGCCGGGACGTCGTCGGCGGTCGCCGCACGCACCCTCACGAGACGCGCTTGGGCTTGACCGGCTCGGCGACGTCCGGGCGGCGCAGGTAGAGCGGGTCGGGGTCCAGCAGCTCGGCCCCCTCGTCGGTGACCAGCTGCGCGAGCACCCCCGCGTCGGGGAGGGCCGGGCCGACCGGGTGCGGGAACGCCTCGGGGTAGATCAGCGCACCGGCGCCGACGACGGGTCCGCGGCTCGCGACGTCGGCCGGGCGCGACACGTGCGGCCCGTCGATGCGGGCGCCCCCCTCGTCGTACGCCGCCCAGTAGACCTCCTTGCGGCGGGCGTCGGTGGCGACCAGGAAGGGCGTGCCGAGCAGTCCCTCGTCGGCGGCCTGCGCGGCGAGGACGTCGAGCGTGCACACGCCGTGGACCGGGACGTCGAGCGCCAGGGCCAGGGTCCGCGCGGTCACCAGCCCGACCCGCAACCCCGTGAACGGTCCGGGTCCGACGCCGACCGCGATCGCCGTGAGGTCCTGCCGCGGCACCCAGGCCTCGTCGAGCACGGCGGTGATGCCCGGGGCCAGCAGCTCGCCGTGCCGCATCGCGCCCGAGCCGGTGTGCCGGGCGACCACCCGCTCACCGTCGTGCAGGGCGACCGTGACCGTGGGGGTGGCGGTGTCGAAGGCGAGCAGCACGGCCTCGAGGCTACGCGTCCGGGACGGCGAGCACCGTGTCGAGGTCGACGGCGTCCCAGCGCTCGCCGAGCGCGGTGACCACCAGGGTGCGACCCTCCCCCGTCTCGTCGCCGTGGGCGCGCCGGATCTCGACCTCGATCCGGTCCTCGGCGAGTGGCTCCGCCATCCCGGTGCCCCACTCGACGACGGTCACGGCGTCCTGCATCGAGGTGTCCAGGTCGAGGTCGTCGATCTCGGCCAGGCCGCCGAGCCGGTAGGCGTCCACGTGCACGAGCGCGGGGCCGCCGACCAGCGAGGGGTGCACCCGGGAGATCACGAAGGTCGGCGAGGTCACCTCGCCGCGCACCCCGAGTCCGGTGCCGAGGCCCTGGGTGAACGTGGTCTTGCCGGCGCCGAGGTCGCCGCCCAGGATCAGCAGGTCGCCGGCGCGGAGCGCACCAGCCAGCCGGGACCCGACGGAGCGGGTGTCCTCGGCGGTCGGAGCAGCGACGACGTGGCTCACGACACCCTCGAGGACCGGCCGCCCGCAGCTGCCTCGTAGAGCTCCTCGAGCGCCGCGTCGACGCGGTCCTTGCGCTCCAGGATCACCATGTGGCCGGCGCCCTCGCACACCACCAGCGTCGCGCCCGGGATGCGGGAGGCGATCTTGCGGCTGTGCCCGACCGAGGTGATGACGTCCTTGGAGCCGCTGATGACGTACGTCGGGATGCGGGCGAACGATGCCAGCACCGAGAACTTGTCGAGGCTGTCGAAGTTCGGGAAGAACTGGGCGAGCACCTCGAACGACGTCTGGGCCAGCATGTTGTTGACGAACTCGACGTAGGAGGCGGGCACGTCCCCGCCGAACGCGAACTCGTCGGCCACCAGGAAGCCGATGTTCGACCCGCGGCGGCGGACCCGGTCGACGAGCTCGAGCGCGCGGGCGAGGCCGGCGAGCAGCCGCGGTCCGACCTGGCCGGCCAGGGAGTCCGGGATCAGCCGGCTGATGACGTGGTGCGGCTTGAGGCCCCCGGCGCTGGTCGAGATCAGGGCGGCGCCGACGACCCGCTCGTCGAAGACGTCCGGGTGCCGCTCGGCGAAGGCCATCATCGCCATCCCGCCCATCGAGTGCCCGACGAGCACCACCGGGCCCTCAGGCACGACGGCTGCCAGCACCGCGAGCAGGTCGTCCCCGAGCTGGTCGACGGTGGTGTGCTCCCGGTCGGAGTGCTCCGAGCGTCCGTGCGAGCGCTGGTCGTAGAACACCATCCGGTGCTTGCCGCGGAAGAACTCCCGCTGGAAGTGCCAGCAGTCGAGGTTCAGTGCGTAGCCGTGCACGAACACGAGGGTCGGTGCTGGTCCCGGGCCCCGCCGCAGCCGGGCCAGACCCGAGGCGGGCTGGCTCTTGGTGCCCTCGGAGTAGGGCGCCACCTCGTCGACGTCCACGTGCAGCAGCAGACCGTCGTCGGTGCGCACGGTCGACTCGTCACCGTGGAGCCCGCCCAGCCGGTCGGCGCCGGTGGCGCCGGCCCGGCGCGCTGTCACGACCCGGCGCTCCACGAGCAGCCCGGCCGTGACCGCGGCGGCGGTCGCACCCGCGCCCGCGACGGCGAGCCGCACCCACCGTCCCCTGCTCACCCGGCCACCGGCCCCTCCGTCAGTCCCCGTGACGACACATGCCGGCGGACGAAGCGTCCACCGATCCGGGTGACGATCTCATAGGCGATCGTGTCGCAGGCCTCGGCCCAGTCCTGCGCGGTCGGCGCGCCGTCCGCGCCGGTCCCGAAGAGCACCACCTCGTCGCCCGCCTCGGCATGGTCGCCCTCGAGGTCCACCACGAGCTGGTCCATGCAGACCCGTCCGGCGATCCGGCGCTGCCGGCCGCCTGCGAGCACGTGTGCCCTCGAGGAGGCATGGCGCGGCACCCCGTCGGCGTACCCCACCGGCACGAGGCCGACGGTGGTCTCACGCGCGGTGGTCCAGGTGTGGCCGTAGGAGACGCCGGCGCCGGCCGGCAGGTCCTTGACCAGGGCCAGCCGGGTGCGCGCGGTCATCGCCGGGACGAGGCCGAGCTCGGTGGCCGTCACCACCTCCGGCGCGGGCGAGACGCCGTAGGAGGCGATGCCGCACCGGACCAGGTCGTAGGCCGACCAGGGCCTGAGCAGGGCGGCCGCCGAGTTCGACAGGTGCCGCACCTCCGGCTCGATGCCGACCGCGTCGACGACCTGGAGCGCCTTGACGAAGGCCCTCTCGGCGAGCTCGTTGGCGGGGTGGTCGGGCTCGTCGCTGCAGGCCAGGTGGGACCAGACGCCGGTGATGTGGACGGCGCCCTCCTGCTCGGCGCCGGCCGCAGCGACCACGACGCCGGGCCAGAGCGCACCGGTCGCCCCGCCCCGGCTGAGACCGGTGTCCACCTTGAGCTGGACCCGGGCCCGCCGCCCGACCGAGCGCGCGGCAGCGGCGATCGCCTCGACCTCCGCGATCGTGTACGCCGTCAGGTCGACGCCCGACTCGACGGCGCCGGTGTAGTCCTCGCCGGGCACCGCCAGCCAGCACAGCAGCGGCCCGGTGTCACCGGCATCGCGCAGGGCCTGCGCCTCCTCGAGCACCGCCACCCCGAGCCAGTCCGCACCCCCGGCCCGAGCCGCGCGGGCAGACTCCACGAGTCCGTGGCCGTAGCCGTCGGCCTTGACCACGGTCATCATCGCCGCGTCCCCGACCCGCGCCTTGAGGACGGCGACGTTGTCCGCGATCGCGTCGAGGTCCACGACGATCTCGGCCCGGGCAGTGCCTGGCGAGGGAGCGATCACCGCTGACCCGCCCTCACGCCGTGGCCCGCTCCGAGCACCAGATCTCGGCGCCGCGCAACAGCCGGCGGCACACACCGGGGAGGGCGGCTGCCACCTCGGACGCGACGACCGGTCCGTCCCGACCCGCCACGACTGCGGCGGCACCGTGCAGCCAGGAGCCGACCGAGCCGGCGTCCAGCGGGCTCAGCCCGGCGGCCATCAGCGAGCCGCAGACCCCGGAGAGCACGTCACCCGCCCCCGCGGTCGCCAGCCACGACGGTCCGACGGTGGTGGCACGCACGTCGCCCGACGGTGTGGCGACCAGGGTGTGGCGGCCCTTGAGCAGCACCACGGCGTCGTACCTGCGGGCGGCGAGGCGCGCGAAGTGGAGCTGGCGCGCCTCGACCTCGGTGCGCTCCACGCCGAGCATCCGGGCCAGCTCGCCGGCGTGCGGTGTGAGCAGCGCCGGCACCCCGACCGGTCCGGTGACGTGGGTCAGACCGTCCGCGTCGACCACGACCGGAACGCCGTCGGCCAGCGAGTCCTCCAGGGCCTGCTCGGCGTCCGCGCCACCTCCCGAGCCGATCACCCAGGCCTGGACCCGGCCCTCGCCGACCACGACCTCGGGGTGGCTGGCGCGCACCTGGTCGGCCGCGCCGCCGAGGTAGCGGACCATCCCGACCAGCCCGGAGCTCGCCCCGGCGACGCACAGCACCCCGGCGCCTGGGTACTGACCCGACCCGGCCCGGACCCCGACCACGCCACGGGTGTACTTCTGCGCGTCCGGGGTGGGCCGGGGCAGCAGGGCTGCGACGTCGGCCTGCTGGAGCGCGGTCAGCACCGGCCCGGGCAGGTCGAGACCGATGTCGACGAGGTGGACGGCGCCGCAGGCCATGGAGGCGGGGTCGGCGAGCTGGGCGACCT
>JBDTXF010000155.1:0-7062 GCA_040006355.1 Nocardioidaceae bacterium
AGGCGATCCAGAGCAGCTGGCGCCGCACGTCGTCCCTGGAACGTCGAAGGCGCACGACGAGCGATGCGGCAGAGGCGATCAGGCCGAGCGCGATCAACAGGTAGCCGACCGTGAGCAGGGGCGCTGAGATGGCGCGACTGCTGTCCCGTTGCCCGTAGACGAAGTCTCCTGGAGGGGTGGTCAACGTCCCCACGGTGTGCAGGATGAGTCCGGCCACGGTGGCCCGGGCGACCCAGCGCCAACGAGGCGTCGCGAGGTGACCGTCCGGCGCGATCAGGAAGACGATCACCAGTGCGGTGAACGCCGGCCAACCGAGCAGCGGTCCCGCCCACGCGGTCAGGTGGGCCAAGGAAGCGGGGCCGGGGCCGTCCCCGTCGAGCACCCAGACGCTGTAGGCCTCCGCGGCCAACGTGACCGAGAGCAGGCTTGCGACGCAGAGCAGCCAGCCGATGGGGTGCCTCGGGTAGCGCGAGACGATGAGCGCACCCATGAGCGCGCAGCCCACGTTTGCGAGCGGAGCCAGCGGCCACCCGTGGTCAGCCCACGTCGCCTCACTCAGCAGCGAGCGGTAGGCGCCGGTGAACACGGTGTCCAGGATGCTGGCGATCACGGTCAGGACGACCATCGCCCAGGCGATCCGGGTGCGCATGTCAGCCCGCCCGACCGGGGGCCGGGACGGGTGTGCGATCGGCGACGCCAGGCTCGGACGTCACGGTTCTGGCCACCAGCGCGGTGATCGTGGTTCCCCTGCCGACGTGCGACCGGACGCTGACTGTTCCGCCGACTGCATCCAGCCGGTCGCGCATGTTGGCCAGACCCACCCCGTTGAGGTGCGGCCCCGTCGGGGCGAAGCCGGACCCGTCGTCGGTGATGACGAGCAGCCACGTCTCGCGGTCCTCGCTGAGCCGCACCGCCACGCTCACCGCGCCGGAGTGCTTGGCGGCGTTCTGCACCGCTTCGACGCAGCAGAAGTACAGTGCTGCCTCGACCGGTGCCGGAAGTCGTCCCACCTGGTTGCTGTGGACGGTCACCGGGATGGCACTGGTCGACACGGCGGATCGTAGGGCCGGCACCAGGCCTTCCTCGGAGAGCAGCCTCGGGTAGATGCCGCGCGACAGCGAAGAGAGTGTCTCGATCGCGACGCGAGCGGCGTCGGCCTGCTTGCCCAGCATGTGGGCTGCCCGTTCCGGTGACCCCACCGCGACCACCTGCGCGAGCCTGAGGTTCACTGCGAGGGCCACCAGATGCTGCTGAGCGCCGTCGTGGATGTCGCGCTCCAGGCGCCGTCGCTCGGTGTCCTGGGTCTCGATGAGTCTCTCCCGGGAGGTCTTCAGCTCGCTGGCTCGGGCTGCCAGCTCCTGATGACGGTCCTCGAGCTCGGCTTGCACTCCCACCAGCCGCAGCATCAGTCCGGCTTGGGCTGCGAGCGCGGTGAACAGCCGCTCCTCCACGGTGGTGAGCGCCAGACCGGGTCGCTCCTGCAGCCGGAGCACGCCCAACACCTCGCCGGCGTGCACCACGACGAGGGCTCGTCGACCCTGACCCGTGGCATCCCCGGCATCGGGTTGCGGGTCCGGCGTAGTCTCGTCCTCCTCGCTGCTCGCAGGCCAGGTGGCCGCCAGGGTCAGGCGATCGGCAACCGTCAGCCACACCTGCGCCCACTGGGCCCCGGTCCCCTCAGCGAGCAGCCTGGACATCCGTGCCGGCAGGACCTCACTGGCGCAGTCACCTGACACGGTCTCGGTGAAGCGGCTCAGCACGTCGTACGGCGTCGCGGCACCACCGTGCCCGAGCTTGGCCGCCCCCCGTTCCAAGGCGGCCTGCACGGGTGCGAACAGGAGCGCCACGACTGCGGTCGCCACCACCGACAGGGGCAGGCTGGGCGAGTCGGTGCGACCGATCAGCGCTCCCCCGCCGCGCACGACGACCGCGTAGACGCCCACCACGAAGCTGGCGAGCCCGACGGTCATCATCAGCCGGTGCAGCCCAGCGTGGTGGAGCCGACCGATGACGCGGCGGGACTCCATGTCCTGCAGTGTGGCCCCGTTCGCCCGGCTGGGCGAGGGGCCCGACCGCACGCTCGGGTGGGGTCGGCCCCACCACGTCGTGTCGACCCACTCAGCGGCCGGAGCCGTTGGCCTCCACGTAGGCGAGGACCGCCATGACGCGCCGGTTGGTCTCGTGCTCCTCGACCAGACCCAGCTTCTGGAACACCGAGCCGATGTTCTTCTCGACGGCGCGGTCGCTCATGAAGAGCGTCTTGGCGATGGTCGCATTGTTGCGACCGGTCGCCATGACCTGGAGGACTTCCCGCTCCCGATCGGTCAGCCCCCGAAGCGGACCATCGTTGCGACTTCGGGCGAGCAGGGCCTCGACGACCAGCGGGTCGAGCACCGAACCTCCGCGGGCCACCTCGTGCAGCCCGCGGATCAGCTCGGCGAGGTCGCTGACTCGTTCCTTGAGGAGATATCCCATCCCGGCCACACCGTCGGCCAGCAGATCGAAGGCGTAGTCCTCCTCGACGTACTGAGACAGGACCACGACGCCGACACCAGGATGCTCCGCGCGGATCTGCTTGGCGGCCAGAATGCCTTCGTTGGTGTGCGTCGGAGGCATCCGGATGTCGGTGAGCACCGCGTCCGGGAGGTGGGCGTCCACCGATGCGAGCAGCATGACCGGATTCGCCACCACGTCCACGAGGTCGACGCCGTCGGCTTCGGCGAGCAGCGCGGAGACCCCCTCGCGGACCAGGTAGTTGTCGTCGGCGAAGACCACGCGAAGCGCCATGCCACCGACTGTAGTGGCGGGTGCTGCCCCGGCCCCCGTGGTGCTGGCCCCCGCGCGCAGTGCGCCCAGCCCCCTCGTGCAGCGCGCGCACCCTTCCTAGGGTCGTGACATCTCGATGATCCGACTCGTCCAGAGGACAGCCAACGACCATGACCACTGAGCTGCAACGCGATGCACGTGCCACGAGCCCGAGGAGGACGTCGAGCACCGGGCCCGCCCTCGAGATCGGCGACCACCCCGACCGGCAGGCGGACGGTGGACCACCGGCCTCGCCTGTCCGGCTCGCGAGGCTGGCGGGACTGCTCTACCTGGTGATCGCGATCTTCGGTGGCTTCGCGCAGATGGTGCGGGTGAACGTCTACGAGCCCGGGGACGCCGCCGCGACCGCGGCGAACATCGTGGCGAGCCCCACGCTGGTCCGGCTCAGCTTCGTCGCCGACCTGGTCCAGGCGCTGGTCTGGCTCGTCCTGGCCGTGACCCTCTACCGATTGTTGGCGCACGCGGGCAGGAACATCGCCCGCGCCATGGTCGTCTTCGTGGCGGTCTCAGCGGCGATCACGTCCCTGAACATGGTCAACCAGCTCGGAGCCCTGCTCGTGGCGACGAACCAGTCCTACGTCACTGCGTTCGGCGCCGACGGCTCGCAGGCCCTGGTCCTGCTCCTGATGGACCTGCAGCACTACGGATACCTGATCTCGCAGCTCGGATGGCTCTGGCTCTTCGCCCTCGGTCTGCTCGGCTACCGGTCCGGCATGTTTCCCACCTGGCTGTCGGTGCTGCTCATGCTCGGCACGGTCTGCTATGTCATCGACGCGCTGACGCAGTTTCTCGCTCCGTCGTTCGCGGACACCTCAGCCGCCGTCTTCGTCCTGCCCGAGATCGTCTGTGAGGTCTCGCTGTTGGCCTACTTGCTCATCCGGGGCGTCAGGACCTAGGCCTACGAAGCCACTGCACCAAGGAGCCGGGCGAGCTCGATCGGCTCGCTGAACATGGGCCAGTGGCCCGAGTCGATGTCGACGAAGTCGAGGTGCTTGGCCCTGGCGAGCTCGGGCACGTCACCGGCGTCGATCCACTCCTGAGCCTGGGTGGGCGTGAACTCGGGGCAGATCAGGACGACCGGGACGTCGAACCGTCGCTCGTCGGCCAGACGCACGACGCCCTTGGTCACCCCCTCGGGGACCGGGATCGCAGCAGCTGCGATCTGGCGCTTCGCCTCCTCGTCGAGGTCGGCAGAGTCTGGTCCCTCGAAGGGGTCCCAGCCGGGGAAGGGCATGACACCGTCCTGCGACGGGAAGAAGTCGGCGTACGACTCCCCGTCGGCGGACGGGAAGCCACCGATGAGGGCGACCTTGGCCACCTTCTCCGGTCGTGCGTCGGCAGCCAGCCAGGCCAGCGTGCAGGCTGCGGAATGCCCCACCACCATGAGTCCTTCGGACGCTGAGTCGACGGAAGCGAGCACCGCTGCCCGTTGGTCGTCGAGCGTGGCGGACGCGGATCCGTCCCCCTGACCCGGAAGCGTGAGCGGTAGGGGGCGGTGGCCGAGTGCCTCGAGCGCGGGAGCGACGCGAGCCCAGCTGGAGCCGTCGAGCCACAGGCCGGCGATGAGCAGGATGTCCATGATCACTCCTTCTCCAGGATGCTCAGATCGCGTTCGGCATAGAGCCGGTGCTCCCATTCCTCGTTGAGGACGATGCGAAGACACTGCTTGAGCGAGAAGTCCTCCTCCTGGGGCCAGCCGGGCTCGGTGCGCGTCACCCGGGTGAGCAGCTGCTCGTCAGTGAGGGCGGCCATCACGTCGCGGACCGTGCGCTGGCGGTCGTGGCGGAGTGCGAGCACCTCCTCGAGGGAGGGCCGCGCGTCCCGCTCCCACCGGAAGCCGTCCCAGGGGGGTGCCTCGTCCCACGGCAGGTCCAGCGGGAGCCACGGAGACACGTCGCCGAGGATCATCCGGTTCACCCAGCAGGCGCTGGCGAAGCTGAGATGCCGCAGGGTCTGGATGAAGGACCACTCGCCGTCGACGCTGCGATGCAGCACCTCCTCGGGGAACGTCCTCGCCCGCGCGACGGTGTCGGTCCACAGTCGCTCCAGGATCGCCCACGCGTCACGGAACCCCTCGCTGTCGTCGGGGGTCATCATTGCTCGCTCGGGCGTCCGACGGTTCAGCTCGACCTCGACCAGGGGGGCGATGTCGACACCGTTCACCACCACGTTCTGCAGCTCGCCGCTGATCTCGACGTCGACCAGCTCGACACCCCGCAGCCGGCACCCGCTGAGCAGGGCGCTGCGAATATGCACCCCGGTGAGGTCCACATCGTGCAGGCGGGCCTCATTGAGGTACACCTGGGTGAAGGTCGAGCCGCGAAGGCTCACGCGCTCGAAGTGCGCTCCGGTGAGGTCCTGCTCGCGAAACTCGGTCATGGGGATCACGCTAGGACACAATCCGGACGTTCCACTTCCGGTTCGTTGCGTGATCGACCTAGTCTGCTCGGGTGGCGACCGATCTCAGCCCCACCGCACGCGCCCTGCGGGCCCTGGAGATCCTCCAGGCCCGCCCCGGCGTGAAGGCGGGCGAGCTCGCCGAGCGGCTGGGTGTCACGGAGCGGGCCGCGCGTCGCTACGTCGGGATCCTCCGAGAGGCCGGCATCCCCGTCGAGTCCGCCCGCGGTCCCCATGGCGGCTACCGGCTCTGGCGAGGGACGAGACTACCGCCGGTCGCCTTCACAGAGGCCGAGGCACTGGGTCTGGTGATGGCGGTGCTCGACGGCCAGCCCGCAGCCGCCGACGTCGACGACCCCGTCGGGGCTGCCCTGGACAAGGTCATCCGGGCACTGCCCGAGAGCGTCGGCCGGCAGGCAGGCGCTCTGCGTCGGCACGCCTCGACTGCCCCCGACCGCCACTCGGCCCGTCCAGATCCCGCCACCACCAGCGCACTCGTCGCCGCCGTCGCGGCCCGACGTCGTGTGCTGCTCACCTATCGCAGCGAGTCGGGCAGCCAGTGGCAGGCCGAGGTGGACCCCTGGGCGGTCGTCGTCCGATACGGGCGCTGGTATCTCCTGTGTCACTCCCATCGTGCGGACTCGATCCGCACCTACCGGGTCGACCGGGTCCTCGCGGTCCAGCAGACCGTGCACGAGTTCGAGCCGCCCGACGGCCTCGATCCCGTGGCAGCGCTGGAGGAGAACCTGGCCACCGGGTGGGCGTTTCCCACCCGCGTGGTGTTCGATGCTCCCCTCGCGGAGATCGCGCCGTGGATCCGGCCCCCCATGGGACGGCTCGAACCATCGGGAGACGGGTGCGTGCTCATCGGCAGCACCAGCAATCCGGCGATGTACGCCCAGGAGTGGCTGGCGAGCGTGCCGTTCGCCTTCCGCGTGGAGGGCGGGCACGAGCTCCGCAACGCCGTCGCGACGGTTGCCTCACGGTTCACCGCCGCCACGACGGACCGACCCTGAGGGCTCTGCGGAGGTCGAGGCCAGCCCACGGCCTCTGCGCGGCGACCGGGGACAACCCCAGGAAGGTGGAGACGTCCGCCTGTTCCAGCTCTCGGCGCGCGTGGCGTCAGTCTCCCAGCTCGTGGCGCCGCCGTTGGACGAAGGAGGAGAGCCGGTCCTCCAGCTCGGGGTCAAGCGGCGGTGCGTCGTAGGTGTCGATGGTGGAGCGCCAGATCCTTCCTGCCCGGACCGCGGCATCGGGTGCGCCGTTGCGGGTCCAGCGCTCGAAGTTCTCCGTCGAGCTGAGCAGCGGCCGGTAGAAGCATTCCCGGAAGCGTTCCAAGGTGTGCATGGCGCCCAGGAAGTGGCCGCCGTGGCCGACCTCCTGGTGGGCTCCGAAGGCCAGCGACTCCTCATCGACCTCCAGCGGCGTGAACTGCCGGCGCAGGGTGCGCAGGATCTCGATGTCGAGGACGAGCTTCTCCGGGCACGAGACCAGCCCGGACTCCAGCCAACCGGCCGCTTGCACGACGAGGTTGGCGCCCGCGCCGAATGCGGCCTGGAGGGTGTTGAACGATTCGTATCCCGCTTGGGCATCGACGACCTGGCTCGATGTCAGGCCCCCGCCACCGGCGCGCCACGGCAGGTTGTAGTGCCGCGCCAGCTGACCCGATGCGTACAGGCCCTGCGCAGACTCGGGTCCGCCGAAGCTCGGTGATCCCGACTGCATGTCGATGGCCGAGAGGAAGGAGCCCATCACCGAGGGCACCCCGGGCCGGATCAGCTGCATCAGCGCGATCCCGGTCAACACCTCCGCGGTCTGCTGCGTCAGTGCCGCCGGGAC
>JBDTXF010000156.1:0-7036 GCA_040006355.1 Nocardioidaceae bacterium
GAAGCCCACCTCGCGCATCGTGCCGACGTGCTCGAAGCCGCAGGCCTTGTGCAGCCCGACGCTGCCGGGGTTGGGCAGCGCGACCAGGGCGACCGCCGTGTGCACGCCGGTCGCGGCCATCGCGTCGAGCAGGGCGGGGTAGAGCAGCCGGCCGATGCCGTGTCCCCGCACCGAGGGGTCGAGGTAGATCGACGTCTCGCGGGTGAGGGCGTAGGCCGGGCGTGGGCGGTAGGACCACGAGTAGGCGTAGCCCACCACGTCGTCGTCGGTGTCGACGGCCACCAGGAGGTGGTCGCCGGGGTGGTCGCCGGCGAGGCGCTGCTGCCAGTAGGAGAAGGTTGGAGGCTCGAGGTCGAAGGTGGCCACGCTGTTGGCGATCTCGTGGTTGTAGATCGCGGCGATGTCGTGGAGGTCGTCCTCGACCGCTGGTCTGATGATGACGGCTGCGGTCATCGGCCCATTCTCGCAGCACCGCCACCACGGGGCTCCCGAGGTGTCCACGTCGTGTGAGGACCGCCATACTGCGCAGATGAGTGACGCCAAGGACTGGACCTGGGTCCTGGAGCGCCCGTGCCCCGAGTGCGGGTACGACGCCGCGTCGGTGCGCCGGGTCGAGGTCAAGAACCGGGTCTACGCCAACGCCAGTGCCTGGCTGCCCGTCCTGGAGCGCCCGGACGTGGCCTCCCGGCCGGCGCCGGACGTGTGGTCGCCGCTGGAGTATGCCTGTCACGTCCGCGACGTGCACCGGGTCTTCGCGGGCCGGGTGCGGTCGATGCTGACCGCGGACGACCCGCTGTTCGAGAGCTGGGACCAGGACGAGGCGGCCGTCGACGGCGACTACGCCCACCAGGACCCCGCCGTGGTCGCCGCCGAGCTGGTCGAGGCGGCTGCTGTCGCGACCGAGCTCTACGGCTCCGTCGGCGAGGATGCCTGGGAGCGACCCGGCCGGCGCAGCAACGGGTCGGTGTTCACCGTCGAGTCGCTGGCGCGCTACCACCTGCACGACGTGGAGCACCACCTGGTCGACGTGTCCCGCTGACGTAGCCTCGGCGCATGCGGCACACGGAGCTCTGGTCCCGGATGGACCACGTCCTGGGGCCCGCCTATGCCCGGACCTGGGCCGAGCAGCAGGTGATGTCGGCGCTCGGCAACCGGACCGTGACCGAGGCGCTGGCGGCGGGGGAGACCCCCAAGCAGGTGTGGCTGGCGGTGTGGGAGCGCCTCGAGCTCCCCCTCTCCGAGCGATGATCGGGTCATGACGCCGTCCCGGACGCCGCCGGACGGGGTCACCCGCGCCGGTCGCCGCGTGGTGGGCTGGGCCGGCAGGGGCGCGACCGGCCTGGCTCGCGGGATGTACGCCGGCGTGCACTGGCCGGACCACCGTCTCCGGGAGGTGCAGCGCCGCACCGTGCGCACCCTGGTGGTGTCCCAGGCACTCGGCGGTCTGGGGACGACCCTCGGCATCGCGGTCTCGGCCCTGCTGGCCGAGCAGGTCTCCGGCAGCGAGAAGCTCGCCGGTCTCGCGCAGACCATGCAGGTGCTCGGCGCCGCGGTGGCGGCCTTCCTGCTCGCCCGGGTGATGGGGCGGCACGGACGGCGCGTCGGCCTGAGCATGGGCTACCTGCTCGGCGCGGCCGGTGCGGGCCTGGTCGTGGTCGCCGGCGTCATCGGCTCGTTCCCACTGCTGCTGCTCAGCACCCTGCTGCTGGGCTCCGCGACGGCCGCCAACAACCAGTCGCGCTACGCCGCCACCGACCTGGCACCTCCGGAGAAGCGCGCGCGGGCCCTGTCCCTGGTGGTCTGGGCGACGACCATCGGCGCGGTCGCCGGGCCGAACCTCACCGGCGTCGCCGGGCGTGCCGGACGGACGCTCGGGGTGCCGACGCTGACCGGGCCCTTCCTGTTCGCGCTGGTGGGCATGCTCGCCGCTGCGGCGGTGGTGGCCACCTCGCTGCGTCCCGACCCGCTGCTGGTGGCGCGTGAGGCGGCGCTCGCCCGGGGAGGCGTCGCGCACACCACCACTGCGTGGCCGCAGGTGCTCGAGGTGGTCCGAGCACGTCCGGGCGTCGCCGCCGGGGCGGCCGCCCTGGCCCTCGCGCATGCGGTGATGACCGCGGTGATGGTGATGACCCCGCTGCACATGCACCACGGGGGCGCCGACCTCGAGGTGATCGGCGTCGTGATCAGCCTCCACGTGCTCGGCATGTTCGCCTTCGCGCCGGCCGTCGGCTGGTCCGCCGACCGCTTCGGGCGCCCGATGACGCTCTCGGCCGGGGCCGTCGTGCTCCTCCTCGCCCTCCTGCTCTCGGGCACGGCGCCGGCGGGTGCGTCGTACCGGATCGGGGCGGGGCTGTTCCTGCTCGGCCTGGGCTGGTCGCTGTGCACGGTCTCGGCGTCCACCCTGCTGTCGGAGTCGGCGCCGATCGGCGTGCGCACCGACGTGCAGGGCGCCGCCGACCTGGTGATGGGGCTGACCGCAGCCGCCGCGGGTGCCGTGGCGGGGGTGGTCGTCGGGTCACTGGGATACGCGGCGTTGACGGTGTTCGCGGCGTTCCTGGTGACCGGCATCGCGACAGCCGCGGAGTACGCACGTCGTACGACGGGCCGGGTGCTGGCCGACGACGAGCTGCCGGCCCTGTGACCAGCTCGTTGCATGGATTCCCCGGCTGTCCCACACCCGCTTCCTCGCGATCATCCAGGCCTCGATCATCCGGGCCGGCGGAGCCGGAGGCGGATGACGTCCTCACCCGTGAGCGCGCCAAGCCGGCGCTGCGGAGGTCTCCGGTTGCTGATCCCCCAGCAGGGCGGCTCGGACGACGAGGAGGGCTTCGCCACCGGCAACGCCGACGAGCTCTTCCGCATCCGGCACCAGATCAGGGCGGCCGATCGTGACCCGGCCGGCCCGCAAGTGGCCGATGGCACCACGTTTCGGGGCCTGAAACCTGCAGGGATCGCCCACAAGCAGAGGTTCCTCCCACCATCGGGCGGCCGGGATCAGCCGTCGCCCCGGGCGGACCTCACACCCAGCTGCTGGGCTGCGGCGCGGCTCAGCGCGAGCGCGACCTCGGGGTCCCCTCCCCAGCTGCGGTCGGACCGGCCGATGTCGACGTGCATGACATAGGGCTGCCACCGGACGATCAGCTGGGTGGTGCCATGACCCTTCACGGCCTGCTGGCAGGCGGGCGTGAACTTGTCCGACGTCCCGGCGTACACCCAACCGGCGCTGCACGACGTCGCAGGCAGCTGGACCGGAGCGGGGTGGTACTCGGCGCGGAGGGTGACGTAGCGCTCCGGGCGGCCAGGGACGGTGTTGTGGCAGGTCGCCACAGCGTGCTTGGAGCGCAGGGCACGCAGCGAGCCGCCTGCGGTGGCCCGGATGTCGCTCCCGAGCAGGCCGACCACGCTGACCCGCGGCACCATCCCGCAGCCCGGGGTCGTGCCGGCCGCCTTCGACGTGCCGCCGTCGCTGCAGCCCGCGGCGACCAGCGCCAACGCCAGCAGTGCACCCGGGACGGCGGTCCTCATGCCGGGAGTCTAGGCAGGCCAGTGACAGACTCACCCGCATGCCAGCACCCACAGCCCAGGTCGCCGTCATCGGCGGCAGCGGCTTCTATGAGTTCCTCGACGACGCCGTCCGGGTCGACGTCAGCACGCCGTACGGCGACCCGTCGGCCGGCATCGCCGTCGGTGACGTGGACGGCACGGCGGTCGCGTTCCTGCCGCGGCACGGCAAGGGTCATGGGTTTCCCCCGCACCTGATCAACTACCGCGCGAACCTGTGGGCGCTGCGGTCGCTCGGGGTCCGCCAGGTCCTCGCGCCGTGCGCCGTGGGCGGTCTCCGGGACGAGGTCGCGCCTGGTGACCTCGTGGTGCCCGACCAGCTCGTCGACCGCACGACGTCGCGCGTGCAGTCCTACGTCGAGACCGGAGCGGTCCACGTGCCGTTCGCGGACCCCTACTGCCCGACGCTGTCGGAGGTCGCGTCCGCGGCCGAGGGCGTCAGCCTCGGCGGCACGATGGTCGTCGTCGAGGGGCCGCGCTTCTCGACCCGCGCCGAGTCCCGGCACTATGCCGCGCAGGGCTGGTCGCTGATCAACATGACCGGGCACCCCGAGGCCGTCCTCGCCCGCGAGATGCAGCTCTGCTACGCGGCGATCGCCCTGGTCACGGACATGGATGCCGGCGTCGAGTCCGGCGACGGGGTGGGCCAGGCCGAGGTGTTCGCGATGTTCGCGCGCAACATCGACCGGCTCAAGGCGATCCTGCGCGACGTGGTCGGAGACCTGCCGACGCCCGGCGAGGGATGCGCCTGCACGTCGTGGGCGGACGGCATCGAGCTGCCCTACGAGCTCCCGTGAAGGTCCTGCTCACCGGCTCGGCCGGCTTCATCGGCGGCGCCGTCGCCGGTCAGCTCGAGGATGCGGGCGACGAGGTGGTCCGCGTCGACCTGCTGATCCCCGAGGCGCACGCCGCCGGGACCCCGCTGCCCCCGGACACGCACCGCGTCGACGTCCGCGACGCCGGTGCGCTGGAGCCGCTGCTGCAGGGCGTGGACGTCGTCTGCCACCAGTCGGCGATGGTCGGCGCCGGTGTCACGGTCGCCGACCTCCCGTCGTACGCCTCGCACAACGACCTCGGCACCGCCGTCCTGCTGGCCGCGATGAGTGCCGCCGGCGTGGGGAGGCTGGTGGTCGCCAGCTCGATGGTGGTCTACGGCGAGGGCCGCTACGCGTGCTCGCAGCACGGCGACCAGACGCCGCCACCGCGCCGGCTCGAGGCCCTGGACGGCGGCGACTTCGAGAACCACTGCGCGCTCTGCGGGCGTCCCCTCACCTGGGAGACCGTCGACGAGAGCGCGCGGCTCGACCCACGCAGCAGCTATGCCGCGAGCAAGGTCGCGACCGAGCACTACGTCACCGCCTGGGCACGACAGGCTCCCGGGGCGGCGGTCGCGCTGCGCTACCACAACGTCTACGGGCCGGGGATGCCCCGGGACACGCCGTACTCCGGGGTGGCCGCGCTGTTCCGCTCCGCGATCGAGCAGGGGCACCCGCCGAACGTTTTCGAGGACGGCGGCCAGATGCGCGACTTCGTGCACGTCTCGGACGTGGCGCGCGCCAACGTGCTCTCCCTGCGCCAGGTCGTGGAGGCGCCGGACGAGTCGTTCACGACCTACAACGTGTGCTCCGGAGAGCCGGTCCCGATCAAGCGGGTCGCCGAGCTCGTCGTGGCCGGCACCGGTCGCGACCTCGCCCCGACGGTGAGTGGACGCTACCGGCTGGGCGACGTGCGGCACATCGTCGCCTCGCCGCAGAAAGCCGCGCGTGAGCTCGGCTTCACCGCCCGTGTCCAGCCCACCGACGGGCTGCAGGAGTTCGCCACCGCACCATTGCGCTGAGACTCACCAGCCCGTGGACAGCAGATGCTGGACGACCAGCGCCAGGCCGAGCTGGCCGACCAGGCCGCGCCGGCGCCAGCGCTCGGGCAGCAGCGCGCAGGACAGCAGCAGCCACGGCACGAAGGGCAGCCAGATGCGCTCGACCTCGGCCTTGCTCATCATCGACAGGTCGGCGGCGAGCACCATCGCGACACCGGCACCGGAGACCCACACCACCACCCGGGTCTCGGTGTCGCCGAGGTAGCCGCGAGCGCCGGCTGCCAGCTGCGCGACGCCTGCGAACGCGAGGGGACCGGCACCGAAGGCCAGCGCTCCGAGATCGGCCCACACCCAGTAGGAGAACGGTCGCCGACCGCCGATCGCGTCCCAGTAGCGCGTGTGGATCGCCGGCAGCGCGTCGAGGTAGTTGAAGCCGAAGATCGCGAACACGACCACGACCGCCAGCGCGACGGCGCCCACGATGACCAGCGGGAACCAGGATCGCGCGACCACCAGCACCGCGACGGCGAGCAGGCCGAGCAGCGGCAGGCCGTAGGACAGCATCATCGTGTAGCCCAGCAGCAGCCCCGACAGCAACGACCAGCCGATGCTGCGCCGGGTCGCGGCCAGCGCCAGGCAGGCGATGCCCCAGGCCGCGACGGCCGCGAACATCGCGTCCGCGGAGACCGACTGCCAGATCGCCGCGGTGCCGAGGGCCAGGAACGGCGCCGCCCGGCGCGCCATCCGCTCGGCACCGAGCGCGCGCACGGTGACCATCACCGCGAGGGCGGTCGTGGCCGCGAGCACCGTCACGACCATCCCTGCGGCGAACCCGCTGCCGAGTCCGAGGCGGACGAGCACCACGAAGAAGACCAGCGCACCGGCCGGGTGTCCCGCGATGTGGACTGGCCAGTAGTGCTGTGTGTCCTGCCGGATCCGGCTGACGAACTCCTGCAGCGTGGCGTGCAGGTCCGTGGTCCCCCGCGCGGTGCGGAGGTACTCGTACTGCGTGCCGAGGATCTGGCTCACGCCGTGAGGGCCGTCCACGAAGGCCAGCGCCAGCATCCAGGCGAGCCCGGCCACGAAGACCCCGGCGAGCAGAGGCCGCCACGGCATCCGGTCGGCGAGGTCGACGGCCCGGCGGCCGAGCAGCACCGCGAGGACCAGGGCCGGCACCGTGCCTCCGCCGACGCGCGGGTCCCAGTCCGCGTGCAGCGGCGGGAAGTGGTTGACGTGCACGTTCCAGCCGCTCACGGCGGGCACGACCATGGCCAGCGCCATCAGCGTGACCGCGGCGGCGATCCCCCACCCGGCCGGGGACAGGCGCCGCGTCCGCGCGGCGAGGGTGCTCGTCATGCGGCGAGCCTAGGGGGAGCGCCCGCCGCCTCCCTGGACAGCCGTCGGCGGCGCGGGCGTCACCGACATCTACGGTGGGGCCCATGCCCGCTGTCTGTGACCTGGTCCTGCCCTGCAAGGACGAGGGGCCTGCGCTGCGCGACCTGCTGCCCACGGTCCCGGACGTCTTCGCGGTGATCGTGGTGGACAACGGCTCGACCGACGATTCCCTGGCGTACCTTCGCAGCAGATGGCCCCAGGTGGTGGCGTTGGATGCCGGCTCGAACCTGGGGTTTTCGGGGGGAAACAACGTGGGGATCCGCG
>JBDTXF010000157.1:0-7016 GCA_040006355.1 Nocardioidaceae bacterium
TGGTCGGCAAGGTCGAGAACAACATCCCCGAGGACGACCCCCGCAACGCCGCGACGATCGCGGACAACGTGGGCGACAACGTCGGTGACTGCGCCGGCATGGCGGCCGACCTGTTCGAGTCCTACGCCGTCACGCTGGTCGCCGCGCTGATCCTCGGCTCCGCGGCCTTCGGCGACAAGGGGCTGGTCTATCCGCTGATCGTGCCGGCCATCGGTGCGCTCACCGCGATCCTCGGTGTCTTCCTGTGCAAGCCACGCGGGGGCGAGGGCGGCCTGAAGACCATCAACCGCGCGTTCTACATCTCCGCTGGCGTCTCGGCCGTGCTCTGCACGATCGCCGCCTTCACCTACCTGCCGAGCTCGTTCTCCGACCTGGTCGGCTCCACGGGTGCGAACGCCAGCGGCGACCCTCGGGTGATCGCGACCTTCGCCGTGCTGATCGGCATCGTGCTCGCCGCGGTCATCCTCGCGCTGACCGGCTACTACACCGGCACCGAGTACCGCCCGGTCAGGGACATCGGCAAGACCTCGATGACCGGCGCCGCGACGGTGATCCTCTCCGGCCTCGCGGTCGGCTTCGAGTCCGCGGTCTTCACCAGCCTGGTGATCGCGGCCGCTGTCTACTGCGCGTTCCTGCTCGGCTCCGGAGTGGTCACCGTGGCCCTCTTCGCGGTGGCCCTTGCGGGCTGCGGCCTGCTCACCACCGTCGGCGTGATCGTCGCGATGGACACCTTCGGGCCGGTCTCCGACAACGCCCAGGGCATCGCGGAGATGTCCGGTGACGTGGACGAGGAGGGTGCCCAGATCCTCACCGAGCTCGACGCCGTCGGCAACACCACCAAGGCGGTCACCAAGGGCATCGCCATCGCGACCGCGGTGCTCGCGGCCACGGCGCTGTTCGGCTCCTACACCGGCGCGATCACCGACGCGCTGGCCAAGGCCAAGGGGGCGGTCAACCCCGGCGACTCGTTCATCACCCAGGTCTACAGCCCCAACGTGCTGGTCGGTCTGATCATCGGCGCCGCCGTGGTCTTCTTGTTCTCCGGTCTGCTGATCAGTGCCGTCGGCCGCGCCGCCGGCGCGGTGGTCTACGAGGTCCGCCGCCAGTTCGCGGAGATCCCCGGCATCATGGAGGGCACCGGCCGCCCGGAGTACGGCAAGGTCGTGGACATCTGCACCCGCGACTCGCTGCGCGAGCTGGCGACGCCCGGAGTGCTGGCGATCATGGCGCCGATCGCGGTCGGCTTCGGCCTCGGAGTCGGTCCGCTGGCGGGCTTCCTCGCCGGTGCGATCGGCACCGGCACCCTGATGGCGGTGTTCCTGTCGAACTCCGGCGGCGCCTGGGACAACTCCAAGAAGCTCGTCGAGGACGGCTACCACGGCGGCAAGGGCTCACCGGCCCATGAGGCCACGATCATCGGCGACACCGTCGGCGACCCGTTCAAGGACACCGCAGGCCCGGCGATCAACCCCTTGCTCAAGGTGATGAACCTGGTCTCGCTGCTGATCGCGGCCGCGATCGTGGACCTCAGTGTCGGGTCGCACGAGAACGACACGCTGCGCATCGGCATCGCGCTGGTCGCCACCGCGATCATCGTGGTCGCGGTCTACATCTCCAAGCAGCGGCCGGTCGCCCTGGACACAGGTGCCGACGAGGACGCGGCGGTACGCGCCTAGGTCACAGGGAGGTCGACGGCGAACCTCGCGCCACCCTCGGGTGCGCGCGAGACCGCCATCGTGCCACCGAGCCGATCGACGAGCCGCGCGACGATCGCGAGGCCGAGGCCGTGACCGCCGGGGCGGCTGCCCGCGTAGCGCGCGTGCAGCACCCCCGGCTCGAAGGCCACCCCCGCATCGTCCTCGGTGAGCCCGGGTCCCGAGTCGCGGACCTCGACCTGCACCCCTTCCGGCGTACGACGGGCGGCCAGCACCACCGTCTCACCGGCGACGCAGACGCGGACCGCGTTGTCGGTGAGGGCGTCGATGACCTGCCGTAGCCGTGCGGGGTCGGTGTGCACCGGCAGCGGAGCCTCGGGCGTCTCCACAGCCAGGTCCAGGCCGGAGCGCCGGCAGCGGTCCTGCCACACCGCCGAGGCGTCCCGGACCAGCGCCACCACGTCGACCGGCTCGAGGTGCAGCGCGAAGTCGTCGGCCTCGAGCCGGGCCAGGCCGAGCAGCTCCTCGACGTAGGACTGAAGCCGCTCTGCCTCCCCGAGCAGGGTCCGTCCGACGGACCTGAGCTCGTCCGGCTCGACCTCGCCGTCGGCCAACGCCTCGGCGTAGCCGCGCACCGTGGTCAGCGGGGTGCGCAGCTCGTGGGAGACCGACATCAGGAACTGGCGCTGTCGCCGCTCGCTGGTGGTCAGCGCGCGGTCCAGGTGAGCCAGCGCCTCGGCGACGTCGGCCACCTCCTGGGTGCGGTCGTCGGGGAGGGTCACGCCGCGCTCGCCGGCGGCCATCCGCCGCGCGGCGGCAGCGGTGCGGGCCAGCGGGTCGCCGAGGCGACGGGCCATCACGACGGCGGTGAGCAGCGCAGCGAGCAGGCCCAGTCCCAGGGCGAGGAGCACCCGGCCACGCAGCCGGGTCGAGGCCGCGTCGACCGAGTCGCGGGTCGCGGCCAGCACCACCGCGCCACCGACCCGCGCCGGCCGCGCCTCGATCAGCACGTCGGCGCCGTCGAGGCGACCGGTCGTCGAGACCGGGCCGCCGGCCAGCAGGGCCTCACGGTCCGCGGTCGGAAGCGCGACGGCGGCGCCGCGGACGACGCCACGGTCGGTGACCACGCCGATCGAGAGGTCCTGGGCGGAGGTCAGCGCCGTGACCCGGTTGGCGAACAGGGCCGCGCGGGGCAGCCGGGCGAGCAGGTCGGCCTGCTGGCCCAGCGGCTGGCGGACCGCGTCGTCGGTGGCGCTCCGCAGCAGCGGCGCGGCCAGCACCCCGGCCAGCACGGCCGACACCACCGCCACCAGGGCCATCGCCAGGGCGAGGCGCGAGCTCAGCGGGCGGCGCGTCACGGACCCACCTTGTAGCCCACACCCCGCACGGTCTCGATGGTGCAACCGGCGCCGAGCTTGGCGCGCAGCTGTGCGACGTGGACGTCGACGGTGCGGCTGGTGCCGTAGTCGGCCTGCCCCCAGGCGCGCGAGAGCAGCTCGGCGCGGGTCTGCACCCGTCCCGGGTCCAAGAGCAGTGCGTGCAGCAGGTTGAACTCCGTCGTGGTGAGCGGCACCGGGGTGCCGTCCACCGAGACCACCCGGCTGCCCAGGTCGAGCCGCACGGTGCCGGTGGTGAGGACCGCCCGCGCCCGCGGCCCCGCGCTGCGACGCAGGATCGCCTTGACCCGGGCCACCAGCTCGCGGGGGGAGAACGGCTTGGTCAGGTAGTCGTCGGCGCCGATCTCCAGGCCCAGCACGCGGTCCACCTCGTCGTCGCGGGCGGTCACGAAGAGCACCGGCGTCCAGTCCCCGCGGTCCCGCAGGGTCGCGCACACCTCGACGCCGTCGATCCCCGGCAGGCCGACGTCGAGGACCACCGCGACCGGCCGCAGCCGCTCGACGGCGGCGAGGGCCTCGCGCCCGTCCCGCTCGACGTGCACCCCGAAGCCCTCGCGGGTCAGGTAGCGGCGCTCCAGGTCGGCGATCGGCGCCTCGTCCTCCACGACCAGCACCAGCCCGCGCTGGTCCGACGGCGGTGCGGGGGTCATGACGCCACGCTAGCCGTGGGCCCGAGCCGTCCCGGGCGTGCCGGCCGACGCTTACACACCCCGAACACCACCCTGACGCTCCGGTCACCGCGCAGCGCCAGCCTGGACGACGTACGCCGGGACGAACCGGCGCCTAGACGAGAGGGGACGACATGGTCCTGCTGAAGACCGCCACCGCCGTCGCGACAGGGATCCTGACCACCGGCCTGGCCGCCACCGGTGTGGGCGCCCTGACCCACGCCGACGCCACCACCCCGCACAGCGCGTCGAAGGCGCCGAGTGCGCAGGTGAGGTGTGCTCCGCCCAAGAAGCTTCCCGCGCGCCTGCGGACCGACCTGCGGGCAGCCCGAGCGCTCCCAGCCGGTCAGCGGGGTCCGGCGCTGCGCGCGATGCGGGAGAAGGCACTGCATGGGGACTACGGCTCGACCGCCCAGCGCTGGGCCGAGCACCGGATCCGGCACCACGCCAGGGTGGCGGCACACCTGCCGAAGGACCTGCGGCAGGACCTGCGCGCGGTGCACGAGCTCCCCGTGGCCCAGCGTCCGGCCGCCCGCAAGGCGATCCGCGCCCAGGTGACCGCGGGGGGCTACGGCGCCACGGCGCAGAAGCGGGCCGAGAAGGTCACGGCGCACCGCGCGGCCTGCCGGGCCCAGCGGACCTGAGCCGACGCCCGCCGCCCTAGGGTGGCGGGCGTGGACCTGCTGCAGCCCGACGTCGTCGACCGGCTCCGCGTCGCCTTCCGCGCGGCGGGCTACGGGTACGACGGGGTGGCCGCCCTGCTCGGGCCGATGGCCCACTCGGCGCTGTCCCGCAACGAGACGGTCCCCGGGCTCCGCGCGACGTCGGGCGGCTCGCCGCTGGAGACGCTGGTCCGGCTCTGGCCGCTGCAGGCCGCCGTCGCACGGGGGGAGGCGGAGGCCGCGCTGCCGGGACTGGTCGAGGCGCTCGCCGCGGCGGGCCTGCTCGAGCTCTCCGGCGGCGAGGCCCGCGCCCTGGTCGACGTGCGGCCCTACGCCGACGACTCCGCCGGCTGGTGGGTGGTCAGCGACCTGACCCCGGGGCTGGACGGCGCCCCGATCGCGGTCACCGCCGACCACGTGCTCGGGATCTCCTCGGCCTCCACCTCCCTGGCCCAGCTCACGGTGCGGGATCGGGTCGGCCGCGCTCTTGACCTCGGCACCGGCTGCGGAGTCCAGGCCCTGCACCTCGCCGAGCACGTCGGCCACGTCGTCGCCACCGACGTCAACGAGCGCGCACTGGCGATGACCCGGCTGAACGCCGCGCTCAACGAGGTCGACCTCGACGTGCGCTCCGGCAGCCTCTTCGAGCCGGTCGTCGGCGAGCGCTTCGACCTCGTGGTCACCAACCCGCCGTTCGTGGTCTCCCCGGCGACCGGGGAGCGGCTGGTCTACCGCGACTCCGGGCTGCCCGGCGACGAGGTGGTCCGCAGGGTGGTGACCAGCGCCCCGCAGCACCTGACCCCCGGCGGCTGGTGCCAGGTGCTCGCCAACTGGGTGCACCGCCGCGGCGAGCCCTGGCAGGAGCGGGTCGCCGGCCGGCTCGCGGGCAGCGGCTGCGACGCCTGGGTGGTGCAGCGGGAGGCCGCCGACCCCGCGGCGTACGTCGAGCTGTGGCTCAAGGACGCCGGCGTCCACGGCCGCCCCGACTACGCGCAGCGGTACGACGCGTGGCTGGCGTGGTTCGAGTCCCAGGGCATCGAGGCCGTCGGGTTCGGGTGGCTTCACCTGCGACGGGTCGAGCGGGAGCCCGTCTTGTGCCTCGAGGAGTGGCCGTTCGACCTCGAGCAGCCGCTCGGGGCCGAGGTGGCCGACCGGTCGCGGCGGACGGACTTCTTGTCCTCGACGTCCGACGAGGAGCTGCTGGCCCACCGCCTGGTGGCGCGGGTCGACGTCCGCCAGGAGAGCGTGGGGGAGCCCGGGGCCGCCGACCCGGAGACCATCGTCGTGCGTCAGCAGCGCGGCATGCGGCGCGCCCGGCAGGTCGACACCGTCGAGGCCGGGCTGGTCGGGGCCTGCGACGGGGACCTCAGCGTCGCCCAGATCCTGGACGCGCTGGCCAGTCTGCTCGACCAGGACCCGTCCGTGCTGCGCCGTGAGCGGCTGGCCGCGGTCCGTGAGATGGTCACCGACGGGTTCCTGCTGCCGGGGTGACCCGGCGGACCGGGATCGCGACCTGTACCACCCGCGGTGGCGGGGGCGGTTGACCTGAGGCGTTACCGTGGCCACGCAATCCACAGCACCGAGGGAGCACGACTGCGTTGGCGAAGAATGCGGGCACGAACACCGGTGCCGGTCACAAGCTGGTCATCGTCGAGTCGCCTGCGAAGGCGAAGACGATCGCCGGCTATCTCGGCAACGGCTATGTCGTGGAGTCCTCGATCGGGCACATCCGTGACCTGCCGCAGAGCGCGGCCGACGTGCCCGCGAAGATCAAGGGCGAGCCGTGGGCGCGTCTTGGCGTGGACGTCGACCACGACTTCACTCCCTACTACGTGGTGTCGCGGGACAAGAAGCAGCACATGACCAAGCTCAAGGGGCTCCTCAAGGACGCCTCCGAGCTGTTCCTGGCCACTGACGAGGACCGTGAGGGCGAGGCGATCGCCTGGCACCTGCTCGACGAGCTCAAGCCCAAGGTCCCGGTGCGGCGGATGGTCTTCCACGAGATCACCCCGCAGGCGATCAACGCTGCGGTGGACAACCCGCGTGACATCGACATGGACCTCGTCGAGGCGCAGGAGGCCCGGCGGATCCTGGACCGGCTCTACGGCTACGAGGTCTCCCCGGTGCTGTGGAAGAAGGTGATGTCGGGGCTGTCGGCGGGGCGGGTGCAGTCCGTGGCCACCCGGCTGGTGGTGGACCGTGAGCGGGAGCGGATGGCGTTCCGCAGCGCCGCCTACTGGGACCTCGAGGGCACCTTCGACGCCGGTGCCGCGCACGACGACCGGATGTTCCCGGCCAAGCTCTACTCCGTCGACGCCAAGCGGGTCGCCCGCGGCAGCGACTTCACCTCCGTCGGCGTGCTCAAGCCCGGTGCCGACGTCGTGCACCTGGACCGGTCGCGCGCCGAGGCCCTGGCCGACGGGCTCAGCGAGACCACCTTCGAGGTCCGGTCGGTGGAGGCCCGCCCCTACAGGCGTCAGCCCTATGCCCCGTTCCGGACCACGACGCTGCAGCAGGAGGCCTCGCGCAAGGCCGGCTGGGGCGCCTCGCGGACGATGTCGATCGCCCAGCGGCTCTATGAGAACGGCTTCATCACCTACATGCGCACCGACTCGGTGACGCTGTCCGGCACCG
>JBDTXF010000158.1:0-6994 GCA_040006355.1 Nocardioidaceae bacterium
ACTTGAGCGGCCGGTTGTCCATCGCGCTCGGCAGCCGGAAGCCGTGGTCGACCAGGTTGCGCTTGCGGGACATGTCGCCTTCGTACATCCCACCGATCTGCGGGACGGCCACGTGGGACTAGTCGACGACCAGCAGGAAGTCCTCGGGGAAGTAGTCGATCAGGCAGTTGGCCGCCGACCCGGGCTGCCGGCCGTCGATGTGCATCGAGTAGTTCTCGATGCCGGAGCAGGAGCCGACCTGGCGCATCATCTCGACGTCGTAGGTCGTGCGCATCCGCAGCCGCTGCGCCTCCAGGAGCTTGCCCTGCTTCTCGAAGGTCGCGAGCTGGTCCTCCAGCTCGAGCTCGATGCCTCGGATCGCCCTCTCCATGCGCTCCGGGCCGGCGACGTAGTGGGTCGCCGGGAAGATGTGCAGCTCGGTGTCCTCGGTGACCACCTCGCCGGTCAGCGGGTGCAGCGTCATCAGCCGCTCGATCTCGTCACCGAAGAACTCGATCCGGACGGCGTGCTCCTCATAGACCGGGAAGATCTCCAACGTGTCTCCCCGGACCCTGAACGTGCCCCGGGTGAACGCCATGTCGTTGCGGGTGTACTGGATCTCGACCAGCTGGCGCAGCAGCTTGTCGCGATCCCGCTCCTGGCCCACCTTGAGCCGGAGCATCCGGTCGACGTACTCCTGAGGGGTGCCCAGGCCGTAGATGCACGAGACGGTCGACACCACGATCACGTCGCGCCGGGTGAGCAGCGAGGCGGTCGCCGAGTGCCGCAGCCGCTCCACCTCCTCGTTGATCGAGGAGTCCTTCTCGATGTAGGTGTCGGTCTGGGGGACGTAGGCCTCGGGCTGGTAGTAGTCATAGTAGGAGACGAAGTACTCCACCGCGTTGTTCGGCATCAGCTGGCGCAGCTCGTTGGCGAACTGCGCCGCCAGGGTCTTGTTGGGCTGCATCACCAGGGTGGGCCGCTGCAGCTGCTCGACGGCCCAGGCGACCGTGGCGGTCTTGCCGGTGCCGGTGGCGCCCAGCAGGACCACGTCCTTCTCGCCGGCGTCGATCCTGCGGTGGATGTCCGCGATCGCGGTCGGCTGGTCGCCGGACGGCACGTAGTCGGACTCCACCTTGAAGGGGGCGACCCGCCGCTGCAGGTCGGTCACTGGCCTCATGCAGGCAAGCCTACGACCCGGCACCGACAGGATAGGTTCACCGGTGTGAGCCTGCGACGACGATGGCACTGGTCCCGGCCGGGCCGGGACTACGTGACCGGGGTGGCCAAGCGGACCCTGCTCTGCGTGCTGGGCCTCCAGGTCGTGCTGGCGCTGGTCCTCACCCTGGTCGACTCCCACCGTCGCCGCGGGAAGAAGCCGAAGCCGTTCCCGACCACCCCGCCTGCGGAGGTGCGGATCGGCGAAGGCACCGTGACGACCTACACGTTCGGCCAGGACCTGTACGACGCGATGCTGGCCGCCATCGCCCGGGCCGAGCACCAGGTGCTCTTCGAGTCCTACATCTGGAAGGCCGACGAGGTCGGCGAGCAGTTCAAGAAGGCGCTCAGCGACGCCGCCGGGCGTGGGGTCGAGGTCTATGCGGTCTACGACGGGTTCGCCAACAAGCTGGTCTCCCCACTGTTCAAGCGGTTCGGACCACGCCTGAAGGTGCTGGAGTACCCGATCTACAACGCCGGCTGGCGGTTCTTCGACCTGCGACGCTACGGCCGCGACCACCGCAAGATCCTGGTCGTCGACGACGAGGTCGGCTTCGTCGGCGGCTACAACATCGGCTCCGCCTACGCCACGGAGTGGCGCGACACCCATGTCAGGATCACCGGGCCGGGGGTCTGGGACCTGAAGCGCTCCTTCGCGGACTTCTGGAACCTCAACCGACGCCCGCGGCACGGCGTCCGGCCGCTGCTGCTCGAGACCGTCGCGGACTGGGAGCCCCGGATCCGGGTGCACCGCAACGTGCCCCGGCTGTGGATGTTCCCCATCCGGTCGATGTACATCGAGGCGATCAACCGCGCGTCGCACCACATCTGGATGACCCATGCCTACTTCATCCCGGACGCCGACATCGTCGAGGCGATCAAGCAGGCCGCCCGACGCGGCGTCGACGTACGCCTGCTGCTGCCTGCGGTGTCCAACCACGTCGTCGCGGACTGGCTGTCCAGGGGCTACTACGGCGAGATGCTCGCCGCCGGTGTCCGGATCTTCCGGTTCCAGGGCGCCATGGTGCACGCCAAGACCTCCACGATCGACGGCCGCTGGTCGACGGTCGGCACCGCGAACATCGACCGGCTCTCGATGACCGGCAACTACGAGATCAACGTCGAGCTGATCGACGCGTCGTTCGCAGCCGAGATGGAGCGGATCTTCCGGACCGACCTGACGAACTGCGTCGAGCTCACCGCCCAGACGTGGGCGGACCGTGGAATTCACAAGAAGTTCACCGAGCTGGTGCTGGCACCGCTGCGGCCGCTGCTCTGAGACTGGCGTCACACCTGGTTCGTCCGGCAGGCGTCGATGGCGACCAAGGGGACGCCGCGAGCACTACGCTGAGGCGGTGACGCGACCGCTGGTGACCCGCACTGTGTTCTACGGCGCCGTGGTGCTGCTGCTCGTCCTGGTTGTCACCGGGGTCGTCACCGCGGCGCTTCCGGCCGGGGTGTCGGGTCAGATCTCGCACAACAGCGAGGGCTACGCGATCCTGCTGCTGCTGGCGCTGTGGATCGAGTTCGCCCGCCCACGGATCGGCCACGATGCCCGGGGCTGGACGGTCGCAGTGGCTGCGGCGCTGTCGTCGCTGGCGCTCGCGCTCTTCATGCTCCTGGGTCCACTGCCGCCGTCCCTGGCGACCCTCAACGAGGCGTTCTTCGCGCTGCCGGTCCTGATCCTCTGGACCCAGCTGCCACGGCCGGTGCCACCCGTGGTGTGGCTCCTCCCGGTGGTGGCGGTGCTCATCCCCGTCGTGGGGGACGGCTCGGACGCGGTGATCCGGGCGGCGGAGGTGCTGATGGCCTTCGTGTTCTTCCCCGTCGCCTTCGAGGTCGTCGACCGGTCGCTGCTGCGCCCGGGCCTGCCGGTCCGCAAGCCGCTGGTGGTCGCCTGGATGGTGTCCATCGTGGTGCTCGCGGTCTCCATGCACGCCTTCCGGGATGCGAGCCCCACCGGCTTCGTGCAGGGCGCCGTCGACTACCTGTCCCGGGTGAACGAGGTCTTCATCGCGGTGTTCTTCATCCATCTCTACTTCACGATCCTCGGCATGGCGCCGGGGGCCCGGCCCCGCGAGCCGTCCTACGCCGGCCGGGCCGGCTGAGCGCCACCCCTCAGTCGTGGGCGGTGGAGACGTCGAGCTCACCGTCGGCGTACCACCGGCGCAGCACCTTCTTGTCGAACTTGCCGACCGACGTCCGCGGGACCGCCTCGATGAACGCCCAGGCGTCGGGAAGCTGCCACCTCGCCACCGACCGGGCGAGGAAGTCGCGCAGCTCGGCGGGCCTCACCTCGGCGCCCTCCCGGAGCACGACGGAGGCCAGCGGCCGCTCCTGCCACTTCTCGTCGGGGATGCCGACCACGGCGGCCTCGAGCACGTCGGGGTGCGCCATCAGCGCGTTCTCCAGGTCCACCGAGGAGATCCACTCGCCCCCGGACTTGATCACGTCCTTCGAGCGGTCCGTCAGGGTGATGTAGCCGAGGCCGTCGAGCTTGCCGACGTCGCCGGTGCGCAGCCAGCCGTCCCGGAACCTGGCACCGGAGTCGGAGTCGGAGTCCAAGTCGGAGCCGGACGCAGGGTCGTCGTCGCGGTAGTAGGCGCCGGTGACCCACGCGCCACGGACCTCGAGCTCGCCGACCGCCTCGCCGTCCCGGGGCAGCTCGTCGCCCGCCTCGCCGACGATGCGGCCCTCGACGCCCGGGAGGATCCGGCCCTGGCCGCCGCGGTAGCGCCAGGCGTCCTCGCCCTCGGCGCCGAGCGGCGGGCGGGCCACCGAGGCGACCGGTGAGGTCTCCGTCATCCCCCAGGCCTGCACGACGTTGATGCCGTGCCGCTCCTCGAGTGCCCGCTGCAGCGACAGCGGCACCGCGGACCCACCGCACAGCACCAGTCGCAGGTGCGACGAGAGCTCGATGTCCCGGTGCTGGTCGAGGTAGGACAGCACGTCGTTCCAGACGGTCGGGACGGCGCCCGACACCGTCGGCCGCGCCTCGCGCATGAACCGGCACAGCGGCTCGGCCTGCAGCCAGCGGTCCGGCAGCGCCAGCGAGGCACCGGTCATCGCCGCGGCATAGGCCAGCCCCCAGGAGTTCGCGTGAAACATCGGGACGATCGGCAGGACGCTGTCGGTCCAGGTCAGCCCGCCGACGATGCCGAGCCCGACCGCCATCGAGTGCAGGTACGACGAGCGGTGGCTGTAGACGACGCCCTTCGGGTTGCCGGTGGTGCCCGAGGTGTAGCACATCGCTGCGGCGTCCCGCTCGTCCAGGTCGGGCCAGCTGAACGACTCGTCCGCGGCGGCCAGCAGGTCGTCGTACACGTGCACCTGCTTGCCGCTCTCTCGCAGCGCGTCGAGGTTCGCCTGGGCCGCCTCGGGACCGGCGACGAGCACGTGCTCCACGGACTCGAACGTCGGGAGCTGCCCGGCCAGCAGGTCGACCAGCGAGTCGTCGACGATCACCACCTTGTCGTCGGCGTGGTTGGCGATGTAGGTCAGCTGCTCGGGGAAGAGCCTGATGTTCAAGGTGTGCAGGACCGCGCCCATGGAGGGCACCGCTAGGTAGGCCTCGAGGTGCTCGGCGTTGTTCCACTGGAAGGTGCCCACACGCTGGTCCCCGGTGATGCCCAGTGAGCGCAGGGCGTTGGCCAGCCGCGCCGCCCGGAGACCCACCTCGGTGTAGGACTCCGACCGGGTGCCGTCGACGGTGGCCGTGACGACCTGCCCGTCCCCGTGCACCTGGGTCGCGTGGCGGAGGATGCCTCCGACCGTCAGCGGGAACTCCTGCATGGTGCTGCGCATCGGCAGTGCCTCCGTGTCGTGTGGTGGCGGTTGGCGGCGTTTGGTGTCGAATGGTGGCCGGGTGTCGTCGAGCACCCTTGACCGCATCCTGCCGTCACCGCCCACACCCGTCCAGAGCCCGTCCGTCTAGGGTCGGGACATGGACGCCGACCTGCTGCCCCTGTCCCGCAAGGCCTGGGCGGACCTGGAGGTGCTCCATGTGGTGGGCTACTTCGCCCCAGAGGTCACCGATGCCTACGTCGGTCTCGGGCTGCACCCCCGGCTCGCCTACTTCCCGGGCCGTGCCGCGGCCTTCGGGAAGGCCGGCCCCGGGCTGACCGTCGCGACGTTCTACGTCTTCGCGCCCTGGCTGGTCGAGGCCGCCCTGCCGGCCGCCTGGGAGCTCACCACCCCCGAGCAGGTGGTCTCGGCCCGGCGCTCGGGGATGGCGGCGGCCCTCGAGCGGGTGCTGGGCACGCCGGACGTCTCGGAGGCCCTCGCGATCGCGCGCGAGGTCTGCGCGGGGCTCACCCCCCAGGGACGGCCGCTCCACGCCGCCCACGCCTCGCTGCCCTGGCCGGAGGACGACCTCCTCGCCCTGTGGCACGCAGCGACGCTGATCCGTGAGCACCGCGGCGACGGGCACGTCTCGGTGCTCCAGGTCGCGGGGCTCGACGCGGTGGAGGCCACGGTGCTCGGTGGTCTCTGGTCGTCCTCGACCGGCTTCCTCCGCAAGACCCGCGGCTGGTCCGACGAGGAGTACGACGCGGCGACCGACCGACTCCGGGCACGCGGCTGGCTCGACGTCGACGGGCAGCTCACGGCAGCGGGCCGCGCCGGCCGCAAGCAGGTCGAGGACGACACCGACCGCCTCGCCCTGGAGGGGTGGGCGCACGTCGGACCCAAGCGGACCGCCCGGCTGCACGAGCTCGTCGCGCCGCTGCGCGTCAGGGTGCTCGAGTCCGGGGTGCTCCCCCGCACGCTGCGCCACTGATCAGGGTCTTCCCAGGACAGGTCCGATCGCCTACTGTCGCCTCGTGACCTGAGGTCACGCGACTGCGAGCGGGCAGCCGAACCATCCTGGAAGTCCGAGCCGCGGCACGCCCTGTGCGCGGCCGGGCCCCGTTCGAGTCGAAGGGCCCCATCACCATGAGTGACACTTCACGACGCCGTTTCATCGGCGTCGCCGGCGCAGGAGCGGCGGCAGCAGGAGCTGCTGCTGTGCTCCCCAGCAGTGCTTTCGCAAGCGAGGCGCACCGGTCCGCCGCCAGCGCCACCGAGTCCGTCGTCGCCTACGTCGAGGACGCGGACTCCGACGAGCTCACCTTGATGCTCGGCGAGCGCGAGGTCGTCGTGCACGACCGCGACCTCGTCATCCGGCTTCTCAACGCGGCGGGGAGGTAGTCATGTCCTCACACCGCGAAGCACCGGAGATCTCCAAGGACCCGGTCGCCGACAACACCGACGTCTACGCGTTCGTCTCCCCCGACAAGCCCAACACCGTCACCCTCATCGCCAACTTCATCCCGCTGCAGAGCCCGAGCGGCGGCCCGAACTTCTTCGAGTTCGGCGATGACGTCACCTACAAGATCCACATCTGCAACAGCGGCGACGGCAAGCCGGACGTGTCCTACGCCTTCAACTTCTCCACCACGATCCGCAACCCCAAGACGTTCCTGTACAACACCGGCCCGATCAACTCGATCGACGACCCGAACTTCAACCGGCCCCAGAGCTACATCGTGCGCCGCTACACCCGCAACGGCAGCGGCGGCGAGGTGCTCGGGCGCAACCTCTCGGTCCCGCCGTGCAACGTCGGCGTGCGCAGCACCCCGAACTACGCCAAGCTCGGCCGCCAGGGCGTGCACGGCATCAAGGGCGGTCGCACGGTCTTCGCCGGGCAGCGCTCCGACGCCTTCTTCGTCGACACCGGCTCGATCTTCGACCTCGGCGCGCTGCGCCCGTTCCAGAACCTCCACCTGATTCCCTCCGCTGCGGCGGCCGGGGTCAACGG
>JBDTXF010000159.1:0-6984 GCA_040006355.1 Nocardioidaceae bacterium
CGCAAGAACCGCACGGCCGGCTGATGGGTCATCCGGCTGTCGTGAGGCGTCCTGCCAGGCGCTCGTCGGCGTCCGACCAACGCTGACCTCTGGACGGACACTCGAGGACCGTTCGGTGACTCGCCGAGGACGTCGGTCGGACCGATGTACTCGAACGTGAGGTAGCGCCCCGGCTCGATCTGCAGCACCTCGTCGGTGTCGACCACGTCACCGAAGGCGCGCAGGAGGCGCGCCGGATCGGCCACCATCTGTCCGACGGCGTTGACGCACTGCACCTGGGAGGAGAGCAGGTGGTTGCCCGGACCACCGTCGACTCCGGCGTGCCAGGGATCCCGATGGCGTCGAAGAGCACTAGGGCGGCGTCTCGAACCTCCGGGAGCAGCGGCATCTTCTCCCGATCATGCGCATGGCTGAGTGCGTCCTGCTGGGTTCGATTGCGTCTGGCCCAGAGGCACCCCGATGGTTCCCAGAAGAGGCCTCCGTCCGTGCCGGGAGGTGTTGCACTGGGTGCCTCGACGAGGGAGACCCATGCTCACCCACCATGACCTGCTCGACGGCTCGCAGCTCCACAGCGCGGCCTGACACGAAGTGGGTCTGCGAGTACTGCGGCGACACCGGTGAGAGCAACAAGCCGATCGACGAGATCCAATGCCACTCCTGCGGCGAGCATGGGGGCGGATGGCGCGATGCGATGGACGGTGGCGGCTGCAGCTCCCCGCAGTGCTGGTCCGACGATCTGATCCGAGCTGGCCGCGCCATACAGCTGAGCGTTGCCTCGGAGGGTGACTCGACCTCGACGGGCCGGGGGAACAGCCGGCTCAGCGGTCGATCAGCGCCTGCATCGCCTCGGGGTAGCGCTCGCCGATGATCTTGACCGTCGCGGATGCCTCGTCGACCTCGGCGAGGTCGGCCTCCGTCAGCTCGATGTCGGTGGATCCGATGTTCTCCTCCAGCCGGGTGAGGCGACGGGTGCCGGGGATCGGCACGATCCACGGTGTCTGGGCGAGCAGCCAGGCCGGCGCGACCTGGCCGGTGGAGGCGCCCTTGCGCTCGGCCACGGCACCGACCCTGTCCACGAGGGCCTGGTTTGCCTCGCGGGCCTCGACGGTGAAGCGCGGCAGGCTCGACCGGATGTCGTTGTCGGCGAACCTCGTGGAGGCGTCGACGGTGCCGGTGAGGTAGCCGCGACCGAGCGGACTGAAGGGCACGAAGCCGATGCCGAGCTGCTCGAGCGTGGCGATGACGGCCTACTCCGGCTCCCGCCAGAACAGGGAGTACTCGCTCTGCAGGGCGGTCACCGGGAACACTGCGTGTGCGCGACGGATGGTCTGCGTGCCGGCCTCGGACATGCCGAGGTGACGCACCTTGCCCTCCGCGACGAGCTCCTGGACCGTGCCGGCGACGTCCTCGATCGGTACGTCGGGGTCGACCCGGTGCTGGTAGAGCAGGTCGACCGTGTCCGTGCGCAGCCGGCGCAGGGACCCCTCGAGCGCGTGTCGGATGTCCTCGGGCCGACTGGTGACGCCGACCTGGCGGCCCTGGTCGTCGAAGGCGAAGCCGAACGTGGTGGCGAGGACGACCTCGTCGCGGTGCGGCTCGAGAGCCTCGCCGACGATCTCCATCGTCAGGAACGGGCCGTAGACCTCGGCGGCGTCGAAGAAGGTCGCGCCACCCGCACGAAGTCGACCGTCGTCGCGCGGTCGGAGGAGGCCCGAACGACTGGCTGATGCCATGCAGCCGAGGCCGACAGCAGAGACCTCGAGTCCGGTGCTGCCCAACGTGCGCTTGTCCGTGCTTCTCCGTCCGGGTGGGATGCGTCGTCCCGATGCTAGGTCGAGGGGGCGACAACCTGGCTGGCCTCGAGGCTGACGCGCCGTGACCCCTCGTAGGCTGTCGGCACTTCTTGCTGTGCCGGTGACCGGAAAGGACTCCGCCCATGGGTCGCTCCCTGCTGATGTCGCGCCGCGACCTCGAGTTCCTGCTGTATGAGTGGCTCGGCGTCGAGACGCTGGTCGCGCGGGAGCGCTACGCGGAGCACGACCGAGGGACCTTCGACGCGGTCCTCGACCTCAGCGAGCAGCTCGCCGAGAGCTCCTTCGCCCCGCTCAACCAGCTCGCCGACGCGGCCGAGCCCGACGTCGGCCACGACGGTTCGGTGGTGCTGCCTCCCGAGGTGCCGGCCGCCCTCGCGGCGTACACCGCCTCCGGCCTGCCGACGAGCGTGTTCGACACGGCGCTGGGCGGGATGCAGCTGCCGTTCGTGGTGCACCAGGCCGCGGCGACGTACCTCCAGGCGGGCAGCATCGGTGCGTTCGCCTACCCGTTCCTCGCCGAGGGCAACGCCCATCTGCTGGTCGCGCACGGGACCGCCGAGCAGGTGCAGCGGTTCGCGGTGCCGGTCATCGAGGGCCGGTGGTACGGCACGATGGCGCTCTCCGAGCCGCAGGCCGGTTCGTCGCTGAGCGACATCGCCACCCGCGCGGTGCGCTCGGCCGACGGGACCTACCGGGTCACCGGCACGAAGATGTGGATCTCCGGCGGCGACCACGAGATGGGCGAGAACATCGTCCACCTCGTCCTCGCGAGGACGCCCGGCGCGGCGCCCGGGGTGAAGGGCATCTCGCTGTTCATCGTGCCCAAGCTCCTGGTCGGCGACGACGGTGCGGTCGGGGAGCGCAACGACGTCGCGCTGGCCGGGCTGAACCACAAGATGGGCTACCGCGCGACGACCAACACCCTGCTCAACTTCGGCGAGGGGCACACCCGGCCGGGAGGGGAGCCGGGCGCCGTGGGCCACCTCGTGGGCGAGGAGGGGCGCGGGCTGACCTACATGTTCCACATGATGAACGAGGCGCGGATCGGGGTGGGGGCCGGCGCGGTCGCCCTGGGCTACACCGGCTACCTGCACGCACTGGAGTACGCCGGGGTGCGCACCCAGGGCCGGGCGCTGGGCGACAAGGACCCGTCGAACCCGCCGGTCAGCCTGCTCCGGCACACCGACGTGCGCCGCATGCTGCTCGCCCAGAAGGCGTACGTCGAGGGCGGGCTGGCGCTGATCCTCTTCTGCGCGCGCCTCGTCGACGAGGTGGCCACCGGCGCGACCGAGGCGGACCGGGTCGAGGCCGAGACGCTGCTCGGCGTGCTGACCCCGATCGCGAAGTCATGGCCCTCGCAGTGGTGCCTGGCCGCCAACGACCTCGCGATCCAGGTGCACGGCGGCTACGGCTACACCCGCGACTACCCGGTCGAGCAGTTCTACCGCGACAACCGGCTCAACCCGATCCACGAGGGCACCTTCGGCATCCAGGCGCTCGACCTGCTCGGCCGGAAGGTCGTCGCCGACGGCGGTCTGGGCCTGCGGCTGCTCGCCGCCCGAGTCCGGGGGACGGTGGCGCGGGCCAGCGCGCAGGACGGCGAGCCGGCGTCGTACGCCACTGCGCTGGAGCGGGCGCTGGACGAGGTCGAGCGGGTGACCGAGGTGCTGTGGGCGCCGGGGGACCCGGCGGTCGCACTGGCCAACGCGCACCTCTACCTCGAGTCGGTGGGCCACCTGGTCGTCGCGTGGCTGTGGCTCGACCAGCTGCTGGCCGTGGGCGACCAGCACAGCGCGTTCCACGACGGCAAGCGCGCGGCCGCGCGCTACTTCTTCGCCTTCGAGCTGCCGGGCATCGGGCCCAAGCTGGCCCTGCTGGCGTCCCTCGACCGCACCGTCCTCGACCTGGACCCCGACGTCCTCTGACCCGGCCCGCCCTGAAGCGGCTCCGCGAGCTCGCCGTCGTCGACGCTCGCCCATAGGCGTCGGGTACGTTCGGACCTCAGCCGGCGGTCGTGCGGGGACGACCCAGGCCGTGCTCGTTCGAGGTGACCACACAGTGAGGCGTGCCGACGGTGTCCGAACTTCCTCTCCCGACCCAGCGCGAGGTCGGGCGTGCCGTGTCACGGGCCCGTGCGGGCAGGACGATCGACGTCTCCGAGGCGGAGGCACTGCTGGCTGCCCGGGGCGAGGATCTCGACGCGCTGATGGAGGTGGCCCGCGGGGTGCGCGACGCAGGGCTGCGGTCGGCGAGCCGCCCGGGGGTGCTGACCTACTCCAAGAAGGTGTTCATCCCGCTGACGCGGCTGTGCCGCGACCGGTGCCACTACTGCACCTTCGTGACCGTCCCGAGCAAGCTGGAGGCGCCCTTCCTCAGCCCGGACGAGGTCCTCGAGATCGCCCGCGAGGGTGCGGCGCTGGGCTGCAAGGAGGCCCTGTTCACCCTGGGTGACCGTCCCGAGGACCGCTGGCCCGAGGCCCAGGAGTGGCTGGAGGCGGCCGGCTACGACTCCACGCTGGAGTATCTCCGGGCGATGGCCGTGCGGGTCCTGGAGGAGACCGGGCTGCTGCCGCACCTCAACCCCGGCGTGATGTCGTGGACCGAGATGTCGCGGCTCAAGCCGGTCGCCCCGTCGATGGGGATGATGCTCGAGACCAGCAGCCGCAGGCTCTTCGAGGACCGGGGCGCCCCGCACTACAGGTCCCCGGACAAGGACCCGGCGGTCCGGCTGCGGGTGCTCGAGGACGCCGGGCGGCTCACCATCCCGTTCACCACAGGACTGCTGATCGGGATCGGTGAGACCCTCGCGGAGCGGGCGGACTCGATCTTCCACCTGCGTCGGATCGCCCGTGCCTACGGGTCGATCCAGGAGGTGATCATCCAGAACTTCCGCAGCAAGCCCGACACGGCGATGCGGCACGTCGACGACCTCAGCCTGCCGGAGTACCTCGCGGCGATCGCCACCACCCGGGTGCTGCTGGGACCGGGGATGCGGATCCAGGCGCCGCCCAACCTCGTCGAGCTCGACGAGTGTCGCGCCCTGGTCGACGCCGGGGTGGACGACTTCGGCGGGATCAGCCCGCTGACGCCCGACCACGTGAACCCCGAGCGACCCTGGCCGCAGATCGACGAGCTCGCCGCGGCGGTGGCGGGTCAGGGCTTCGCGCTCATCGAGCGGCTGACCGCGCACCCGGCGTACCTCGACGTCCCCTGGCTCGACCCGCGGCTGCGGCCGCACGTGGACGCCCTGCGCGGCCCGGACGGGCTGGCCGACCCGGAGGCGAGGGCCACCGGCCTGCCGTGGCAGGAGCCGGACGGCGGCTGGGGTGGCGACGCCTCCTGGGGCAGGACGGACCTGCACGCGTCGATCGACACCACCGGCCGCACCGATGACCGGCGCTCCGACTTCGAGGACGTGTACGGCGACTGGTCGGCGCTGCGCGAGCACGTGCAGGCCCGGAGCACGCCCGAGCGTCTCGAGCCGGACGTCTCCTCGGCGCTGCGGGCCGCCGAGCGCGACCCGGCGGACCTCGGCTACGCGGACGCGCTCGCCCTGATGACCGCCGCGGAGGGACCCGCCCTGGAGGCGGTGTGCCGGCTGGCCGACGACCTGCGCCGGGACGCGGTCGGCGACGAGGTCACCTATGTGGTGAACCGGAACATCAACTTCACCAACGTCTGCTACACCGGCTGCCGGTTCTGTGCCTTCGCCCAGCGCCGCACCGACGCGGACGCCTACTCGCTCTCGCTCGACGAGATCCGCACGCGTGCCCTCGAGGCGGTCGCCGTGGGCGCCACGGAGGTCTGCATGCAGGGCGGCATCGACCCCGCACTCCCCGGAACGGCGTACTTCGAGATCGCCGCCGCGGTGAAGCAGGTCGCCCCCTCCTTGCACGTGCACGCCTTCAGCCCGATGGAGGTGATGAACGGCGTCACCCGCACCGGCATGTCGATCCGCGACTTCCTGCTCGCCGCGAAGGACGCCGGGGTCGACTCGCTGCCCGGCACGGCGGCGGAGATCCTCGACGACGACGTCCGATGGGTGCTGACCAAGGGCAAGCTCCCCACCTCGCAGTGGGTGGAGGTGGTCACCACCGCCCACGAGATCGGCCTGCCGACCACGAGCACGATGATGTACGGCCACGTGGACCACCCCGGGCACTGGGTCAGGCACCTGCAGACGCTGGCCGGCATCCAACGCCGCACCGGCGGCTTCACGGAGTTCGTGCCCCTGCCGTTCGTGCACCAGTCGTCGCCGATCTACCTCGCCGGGGTCGCCCGCCCGGGACCCACCGTCCGCGACAACCGCGCGGTGCACGCGATGGCGCGGATCATGCTGTCCGGCCTGGTCGAGAACATCCAGTGCTCCTGGGTGAAGCTCGGCCCCGAGACCTGCACCCAGGTGCTCGCCGGCGGCGTCAACGACCTCGGTGGGACCCTGATGGAGGAGACGATCTCGCGGATGGCCGGGTCCACCAACGGGTCGCGCAAGTCCGTCGCCGAGCTCGAGCAGATGGCGACCCTCGCCGGGCGCCCCGCCCGCCAGCGGACCACGTCGTACGCCGCGGTGGCCGCGCCATGACAACCGACGAGAGGGAGACACCGATGGCAGCTGTGGTCCTGATGGGGACCCTGGACACCAAGGCAGCCGGGTGCATCCGGCGCATCCTGCCCATAGAGTCCGACCACTGACTCGACGAGGAGCCCACATGAGGACCATCCACCACTGGATCGACGGCGCCGGCACCGCCGGCGGCTCGACCCGCGTCTCGCCCGTGTTCAACCCGGCCACCGGTGAGCAGCAGGCGGAGGTCGTGCTCGCCGAGACCGGCGACGTCGACCGCGCGGTGGCCGCCGCCGCGCTGGCCTTCGCGGACTGGGGGGACTCGTCTCTCTCCAAGCGTGCGAAGGTGCTGTTCGCCTTCCGGGAGATCGTGAACCGCCGGCAGGACGAGATCGCCGCCGCGATCACCGACGAGCACGGCAAGGTGCTCTCCGACGCCGCCGGCGAGGTGCAGCGCGGCCTCGAGGTCGTCGAGTTCGCCTGCGGGATCCCGACACTGCTCAAGGGCGAGTACTCCGACCAGGTCTCCGCAGGCGTCGACAGCTACAGCTTCCGTCAGCCGCTCGGCGTCGTCGCCGGCATCACGCCGTTCAACTTCCCGGCGAT
>JBDTXF010000160.1:0-6900 GCA_040006355.1 Nocardioidaceae bacterium
CTTGGGGCGACGGCGACGTGCTGGTCGTCGGGCCGAGCTCGGTCGCCCCGGCCGCCCGGCTCTTCCTCGGGTCCCGGGCGTCCAAGATCCTGCGATCGGCACCCGTGCCGGTCCTCATGGTGCCTGCCCCGCGCACCCACTGAGCCGGCTGCCCATCGGTCCCGCGTCGAGACACATGTCCGCGTCTCGCGTGTCCGAACGGTGATGCCGTTGCGAACCAAGCGAAACTTGTTGTTCAACGTCAGACTGCGACGACCTCGACGAGAGTGTCCGCGCCGACGAAGTCTTTCGCGTTGCGTGTGTACACGCGCGCAGAGTGGGCATGAGCGGTCGCCGCGATCAGCAGGTCCATCGTCCGCGCCCATGGTTGGCGCCCTGCTCCTGCCACCGCGGCGGCGATCTGCCCGTAGCTCGCCGCAACAGCGTCATCCACAGGCAAGGCATCGAACTGGTGCTGGAGGATGGACAGCCTACGAAGCCTCTCGGCGCGAACGCCGGCCTCTGTGGCCACGAGCACCCCGAAGTGCAATTCGGCCAGGGTGGCCGAGCTGATGGCCAGTTCTCCCTCTAGGGAGCCAACGTCGGTGGCGATCACCACGCTGGTGTCAAGGATCGCCCTCACGCCACGGTCCATGGATCACGCACCGTTTGATCGATGAGATCACGGTCCGCCGCCCACCCGGTGTCCTCCGGGCCATCGAAGAGCTCCGCGATCGCCGAGAAGCTGCGCCATGACTGGGACCCCGCAGCGACCAGGCGCGCACTCGGCCGGCCGGCAACCGTGATCATGATCTCCTCGCCGGCCTCTACCCGTCGCACCAGTTCAGACGCGTCTTGTCGCAATTCCCGCAGTCCTACCGTGTCCATACGACCTAATGTAGCACAAGTGCTAGACGAAGCCGTCAGCCAACCCCTTCGCACGCGTTCGCTCGCACTCCTCGCCTCCGCCGTCGAAGAAGACCACTAGCAACCCCACCTCACAGGCGACAGAGACAACCAGACCATCCGACCGGCGGCCGCATGAAACGAACGGGAAAGCGTCCAATTCAGCCACCGAGCGAGCACACCCCGATCCCACACGCGGACGACGGACCTCCTTCGGGGCCGAGAACAGTAACGACGAAAGGGCCCTCCGAGGCCCGCACGAGCGGACCAGTCCAGCCCATCGACTACCGCGTCGAGCGCGACAAGCACGCGCTGCTGACCCACCTCGGTCACAAGACGGCGCCGGGCGGACCACCATCGCTGTCAACCGAACGGCCCATCACTACGCCGCAGCCCAAGCTCCCCAGCTGGCCGACGCGCTCGAGAAGCACACAAACGGGCTGTCTAGGCAGGAAGCCCCCTGATCACCCGGGCTGCGACGACACTCCGGCGCCGGAAGAGAAGCCGCATCTGGCCACGCTCAGCAGCGCTTCCCACCTCAACGGGGGATCACCGCAAGCCGATCGTCTACCGGTCAAGGTCGTCGCTCCAGGGGTAGGCCAGTCTCCGCAAGTAGGACGTCACCGGCCGGGTGATGGCGTGCTCGATCGTTGCGGGCGTCGCGACCGGGGCGGCGGCGAACTGTCGGGTGAGGTCGCCGTTCAGGAGGCAGATCCCCTACCTCAATAGGTTGCGCGACTGACTACTTAGCCGTACGGTCTAACCGTGAACGAACAGAACTGGCCGAGCGAGTGGATGCGCGGGGTGCTGTCCCTGTGCGTGCTCGCCGTGGTCGCCGACGAGGAGACCTACGGCTACGCGGTCGCGCAGCGGCTGCAGGTCTCCGGCCTTGGCAGCATCAAGGGGGGCACCCTCTACCCGGTGCTCACTCGGCTCGAGCAGGAGGGCCTGCTGACCTCGACGTGGCGCGAGGGTGACAGCGGCCCCGGCCGCAAGTTCTTCGCCGTCACCCCGGCCGGCCAGTCGGCGCTGCGGGACCGCACCGCCAGCTGGCTGACCTTCACCGAGCGGGCTGCGGGCCTGCTCACCTCAAGGAGCGTGACCGCGTGAGCACGAGAGTCCAGACCTACAACGATGAGTTGCTGTACGCCCTGCGCATGCGAGACGTATCGGGCCAGCAGATCGCCGAAGCTCTTGCCGAGGTGCACAGCCACGTCGCCGAGACGGGCGAGGATCCGCGCGCAGCCTTCGGTCCGCCCCAGGCGTACGCGCTGGAGGTCGCCGCGGCGCTCGACGAGCACGAGGAGTCCCCGCCCTCCCGTCGAGGACTGCCCAGCTGGGGCATTGCCACGTACTGGCTCGGTGGGGCCGCCGGTGCCTGGCTCTTGCTGGACGGCGTACTCGCTTTCGCCTCTGGCGGCCAGGGCACGCTCGGCCTTCCGCCCGTGGCTCCGCTTCTGCTCGGCCTGGCCGTGCTTATCGCGATGGTTGTAGGCCTCGCTCACCTGGCACGCCGCAAAGACGTCCCGGTCCTCAACCCCCTGACCGGCGAAGACATGACACCGCCTCTGCCGCGTTGGATGCTCCCGGCGATGATTGCCCCGCCAGCTTTCATCATTGGGTTGGTCGCCGTCCTCGGGCTCGCCCAACGCTGAGAACACCGGGCACAGGTGATGCGAGCTGCAGCGGCACCCGCTCGGGACCACGCTGATCGTGCCCATGACTCTGCAGCGCGCGGATGCCGAGGACCACGAGGTAGGCGGCTCGGAGCAGATTGACCACGAGCAAGGGGCACTCTCATCGTGCGAAACGCTCCAACTGGCGAAGGAGCAGCACTCAGCCTCGGCAGCTTCCAGCGCTGCCAGCTCCTCGTAGACGCCGGGTTCGGGCTGATAGCCGACCGCAGTTGAGCACCGTCACGCCGGCTGGTGGGAGCGATCCGACTGGAGACCTCACCCGCGCCGAGTCAGCAGTCCCAATGTCGAGCGTCGCCCGCAACTCGGCGGCCCGGTCGGCTACACCCAGCCTTCGACTTCTTGAATCCGTGGCCGTAGAGCGCCCCACCGAGGCCCGCTATCGCCATCCCTGAACGGATGAGCGGGAAGAACTTCGAGTCGTCCGCCTCGGCGAATAGGAGGGTCCAAGAAAATGCGTGATACCCAAGGGGATCAAGAACCAGGCCAAGAAGGTCAGCAACTGGCCATCACGATCTTCGCTCACCGGAGCACCTTGGCAGACCGCGCCAAGCTAGGGCCCTTGGCCGTTGTATTCCGGGCTCGGCGCACGACCCTCGGTTGACGCACCCTGCGTGGGGGTGCGGGTCGCTCGAAGGCGCCGGGGCCGTCGCCGTTCCTCAAGCAAAGGGAGGAATGCGTGAGGCTGATCGGGCGCGGGGTCAGCAACGCCGAGGCATGCCGGACGGTGAAGTGGCACAGCCAACCTGAGTGCGTTGGCCCTGTCACGCCATCCAGGAGTCGGTGATCCGGCCGGCTTCCTCAAGCCCGCTTCCGGTATCGGGGCGGGCATCGTCGTCGACGGGCGTCTGCTGCGGGGCCGCTCGGGAACTGCCGGCGACATCGGCCACCTGACTCTGGACCCACGACTGGCGACCGTGTGCCGGTGTGGTCGCCGCGGGTGTCAGGCACGGGTGGCCAACAACCGGTCGAGGTCGGGCGTGAGGTGCCCGGTGCGGCGCAGCGTGTCCTGCAGCCTCTCGGCAAGATCGCGCATCTCCTCGGGGGCGGCCCGGCTGTGTGCAGCGAACCACAGCTCTCCCCGTCGACTGTTCAGCACCCGACGCCAGTAGCCGATGACGAGCCCAGACGGAAGGCGGTAGAGGATGGACAGGTTCGTGGGGATCTGGTCGTTGCCGTCCGCGCGGAGCGCGGCGAACGCCTCACGGGTGGCGAGGACCATCAGACGCATGGTGGCCGGGTCCGCGGCGAGCCTGGCCGGGTCGACACCGACCCGGTAGAGGGCGAACGCGATCGGCACGACGAACGCCGCGTGCGCGATGAGCCAGTCCTCGATGTCTGCGCTGATGACGGTGGGGAATCCGGCCACGTCGAGGACGTTTCGGAGGTCCCGAACCCGGAGACTGGTCGTGCCGTCCGGCTCACCGAGCATCGTCTTCTGCTGACTGATCAGCACATAGGTGACGACCGGACCGTCCCGGGCACCCCCGACTGCCGGGAAGCCGAACACAGCACGCTCACCCAGGGCGGCTGACAGCTGTGCTTGCCGGTTGGCGGTATTGCCGAAGAACAGGACGTCTGAGCCATCGGTCAAGCGGGCGATGATAGGCAGCGTGCTCACGAGCTGCTCAGCACGGACCGGGACGAGCACCAGGTCGAAGCGATCGTCTGCAGCTGGCTCGCTGACCGAGGCCACCGGCATCACGGTTCGCTCTTGGGACTCTGCATCCACCAGGATCAACCCGTGCGTCTGCAGGTCGACCAGACGGGACCCGCGCGCCAGGAGAACCACCTCGTGCCCGGCTTGCAGCAACTTGCCGGCGTACACGCTGCCGATCACACCTGCGCCGAGCACAAGAATGCGCAACAGCTCAGCTCCCTCCGGCCCGGTTGGCACCCCAGGTAGCACTGGGTGGGATCAGTCAACCGCATCGCGTCGCAACGGCACAGACCTCCTGAGGAGGCGGCCCACAACGCCCCGGAATCGCATCGACAACGGCTGCGGCCGGACGAGCGCCCGGCTGGCTACCGGGAGGCAGGCGAGCATGGTGGGCGGCTACGGCCGAGCAACGGCTCGGTCGTCGCAGCGAGCGATCCGCTGTCGGCATGCCGCGTCAAGCCCTCTTGACCGTGCCTCCCGTCGTGGCGCAATGTGAGGACGGTCACTCTCGGGAAGGGGCACGGTCATGAACGAACAGAACAACGGCGAGGACACGCCGGTCATGAGCGCACTGGGTCGGCGGGCGTTCTTGACCAGGGTGGGTGGACTGGCTGCCTTCGGGGCTGTCGGGCTTTCTGGGGTGGAGCTCCTGCGTGCGCCCGGCGACACCGCCCGGGCGGCCACCACCGTCCCGGCGGGGGACTTGGACTCATTGGACCTGTTGAGGCGGATGCTGTCGTTCGACACGCAGAACTTCGGCCAGGGGGGCAAGACGAGGCCGTTCGCGGAGATGCTGAAGTCGGTGTGGGACAGCGCGGGAGTCTCCGCCGAGATCATCCCGACACCCCAGCCGGACAACGTGCACCTGATCGCGCGGATCAAGGGCACCACCTCGGCAGCGCCGGTGCTGTTGCTGGGACACTCCGACGTGGTGCCGGTCGAGCGCGACAAGTGGGAGGTCGACCCGTTCGCGGGGGTGGTCAAGCAAGGTCAGGTCTGGGGGCGCGGAGCGCTCGACATGAAGGGCATGGACTCCGCGACTGTCAGCTCGCTGCTCCGTCACGTCAGCGAGGGCGGCAGGTTCGAGCGCGACATCATCGTGCTCACCGACTGCGACGAGGAGGCGGGGAACTATGGCTCCGGCTGGCTGGCCGAGCAGCACTGGGACAAGCTCGATGCCGGCATGGTGCTCACCGAGGGCGGGTGGTTCCTGGCTCAGAAGGACAAGCGGACGCCGATGTTGATCACGGTGACGCGGCAGGACAAGGTGTACTTCAACCTCGACCTCACCGCGAACGGCCTCGCGACGCACTCGTCCAAGCCGAACCCGGACGCTGCGATCGTCAAGCTGTCCCGGGCGGTCGTCGAGCTCGGTGGGTCGTTGGCGCCGGTCCATCTCACGCCGGTCACCCGCCGCTACTTCCACGCGCTGGGACAAGCCAGCTCCGATCGCCGTCTCGAGCGTGCGATCCACATGATGCTGCACGCCCCTTCGCAGCACTCGCTCGAGCGCGCGGCCGAGGTCGTGGTGGCGCGCTCGTCGTACCCGTGGCTGCACAGCGCGCTGCTGCGGACGACCGCTGCGTTCGTGATCGAGGACGCGGGCTACAAGGAGAACGTCATCCCGTCCACGGCGCACGTGCGGGTCAACTGCCGTGGGATCCCGGGCGGCGAGAAGCCTCGGCACTTCCTGGCACGGGTGCGGCGGATGATGCGGGACCGTGACGTCACGGTGGCGATCGGTGCCCCGACCGGAACGAGCGAGGCGGAGTATCTCGACCAGCTGGACGCGACCTGGGCCACCAAGCCGGCGGACCTTGACACGCCGCTCTACCAAGCGCTCGCGCATGCGTCGGCGCAGACGTACCCGGACGCGGTCTTCGCCCCGGCGTTGTTCGAGGCCGGCACCAGCCTGCAACCGTGGCGGGACCACAGCATCCCCGGGTACGGCGTGTATCCCTACGTCATCGACAACGACCAGCTGATCGCCATGCACGGCAACAACGAGCGGATCTACGTCGACGCGCTGAAGCAGGGCACCGAGTTCATGTACCGGATGTTCGATCGGTTCAGGGTGTGAACGTGGCGGCTTCGTAGTCCATCGCGGCAGCAGAGGCATGATCGGTGTCTGTGCTCATGGCGAGCATGCGATACGCGATCATCACCAGATCGAGCGTGCAGATCTGATGGCCGCTCGCGAGGACAAGCACGATCAATGCGAACGGTGGGGTCGGGCATCGGCCTAGCGGGCGAGGGAGCTGTGACCTCGAGCAGGCTCGCATGTCGACGCGCCGGCGTCGACCGCGATACCTCGGACCCGCCGACGGCCCGCTACACCCGCGATGACGACGGCGAGCTGACCGGCCGTCCTCGAGGAGTCAGCGGCCCTCACCGCCTTCGCGCTTCTCCAGGCCACGTTCGGGGCTGACTCGCCGGTCCGCTACCGCGGCATGCAGGTGTCCACCAGCCACGACGACTGGATGGACAGCAGCGGTCTGCTGCTCGTCGCGGCGATCGGGGTCTCGACCGGGTGGGCACACCTGATCAGTCGCTGGGCGGGGCGAACCCACCACGGCAGAACCGGTGTGTGGCTCCGCACCCGACTACGAGCTCCTAGCAGCAAGCACCGAACGGACTCATGCAAGGCTTCGGACTGCAGCG
>JBDTXF010000161.1:0-6860 GCA_040006355.1 Nocardioidaceae bacterium
ACGGGCCCAGTAGCCGGTGCCGACGAGACCGATACGGACGGGGTGGTCGCTGGTGGCCATACCCTCCACCCTAGGCAGCACCGAACCCTGGAGGACCGATGACCTGGCTGACTTCTCCCGCCCACGCGCGCTGGCTCGAGACCGAGGGGGACCGGCTGCTCGAGTTCGGGCATGGCGCCCGGCACCCGGACGGCGGCTTCGCCTGGCTCGACGACGATGGTCGTCCCGACCTCGACCGGCCCGTGGAGCTGTGGGTCACCACCCGGATGACGCACGTCTACGCCCTGGGCCACCTGATGGGCCGGCCGGACTGCGGCACGCTGGCGGACCACGGCATCGCCTCGCTCGCCGACCGGATGCGTGACCACGTGCACGGCGGCTGGTACGCCAAGGTCGGTCCCGACGGGCCGACGGTCCGGGACAAGACCGCCTACGAGCACGCCTTCGTGGTGCTGGCGGGAGCCAGTGCGACCGCTGCGGGACGCCCCGGTGGCGCGGAGCTGCTCGACGACGCGGTCGCGGTGTTCCTCGAGCACTTCTGGGACGACGAGCACGGGATGGTCGTCGAGCAGTGGGACGAGTCCTTCACGACCCTGGACGGCTACCGCGGCGTCAACGCGAACATGCACTCGGTCGAGGCGCTGCTCGCGGCTGCCGACGTGCTCGACGACCCGTCGCTGCGGGAGCGCGCCGCTCGGATCGTCACCCGCGTCGTCCACGATCTCGCCGCCGGCAACTCCTGGCGCATCCCCGAGCACTTCGACGACACCTGGACCCCGGTCCTGGACTACAACGTGGACGACCCCGCCCACGCCTTCCGTCCCTACGGCGCGACGATCGGTCACTGGCTGGAGTGGTCGAGGCTCGCCCTGCACCTGCGGGCCGGACTGGGTGCGGACGCCCCCGCGTGGCTGCTCGAGGACGCCCAGTCGCTGTTCGACGCCGCGGTCCGGGAGGGCTGGGCCGTGGACGGCGCCGACGGGTTCGTCTACACCGTGGACTGGGAGGGTGCGCCCGTCGTACGCGAGCGGATGCACTGGGTGGCCGCAGAGGGTACGGCGACCGCGGCCGCCCTGCACGCGGTGACCGGTGAGGAGGTCTACGCCGCGTGGTACGAGACCTGGTGGAGGCATGTCGCCGACTGCTTCCGGGACACCGGGCGCGGGTCCTGGCGGCACGAGCTCTCCCCGGAGAACACCCCGAGCAGCCACACCTGGCAGGGCAAGCCGGACACCTATCATGCCTTCCAGGCCACCCTGATCCCGCGGCTCCCGCTCTCACCGACCCTCGCGGCGGCGCTGCGGGCCGGGCTCCTGTCCTGACCAGCATGTGACGGGGCTCTCGAAGACCACGCCGGATGTTTAACCCCCAGCAGGTCAAGTCCAGGGCGCCGGCCGTCGATACCACAGGCATCGACGGCATGGGAGGGCTGATCTGATGAGCATTCTCGAACTGAACGAGAGCACCGCCGGCCTGGGGCCCGAGGCTCCGGCGCCCTACCGGTGCGGCGACCGGATCTGCGCGGAGAGCCCCGAGGGCACCCGATACCTTGCTCGGGTCGAGGCGGTCAAGCGGACCGCGACCGGTGACTTCAGCGTGCTGGCGTCCGTCACCCAGCCTCGTCGCTACCGCAGCCACCTGCTCACCGTGGTCGTCGGCCACGACGGCTACGGCCCCGCCGTCCGTCCCGCCGTCTGACCTGCCGTCCTGGGCAGGGCCCCGGCACAGCGGTCAGCCGGCGCCAGGGGGACGCGGCGGTGCGGGGACTCGCTTCGCGCGGTTGTGGCGCACCGCCCAGGCGGTCCCATAGACCAGCGCCACCCCGACCAGCAGCACGGACAGCGCCGTCACAGCGGCCAGGACCAGCAGCAGCAGGCTCATCGTGTCTCCTCGTCCCGGTGAACGCCGATCCTACCGCCGAACGCGTTCACCACTCGGACTCGGCTCAGAGCGCGCCGTCCTTGGTGATCACGGCCCGGAAGGTCCGCATGGCGATGGTGGCATCGGTGATGGGCGACCAGTTGTCGACGTAGTCGAGGTCGAAGCCGATGGACTCGTCCCAGGTCAGTCGCGAGCGACCGCTGACCTGCCAGAGCCCGGTCATGCCCGGCTTCACCGCGAGGCGCCGGCGCGCGACGTAGTCGTACATCTCCACCTCGAGCGGCAGCGCGGGCCGGGGGCCGATCAGCGACATCTGGCCCTTCAAGACGTTCACCAGCTGCGGAAGCTCGTCGAGCGAGGTCTTGCGGAGCAGCTGGCCGACGCGGGTGATCCGCGGGTCGTCCTCCATCTTGAACAAGGGGTGGTCCGAGCCGTGCATGTTGAGCTCCTGCAGCTCGGTGAGCTGCTTCTCGGCGTCCACCTGCATGGTGCGGAACTTGTACATCGTGAAGGTGGCGCCGCCCTCTCGCACGCGCACCTGTCGGAAGACGGCCGGTCCGCCGGAGTCGAGGCGCACCGCGACCATGATGGCGAGCAGCACCGGGCCCGACAGCAGCAGGAGGGTGGCCGCGGCGACCCGGTCCAACGTGCCCTTGAGGAGTGCATGGGTCCCGCGCGGGCTCGCGGAGCCGACCCTGATCATCAGCCGGCCGTCCTGCTGGACCACGTCGACGCGATGCGGCGCGATGCCGTCGAGGCTGGTGCTGATCACCATGTCGATGCCGGTGCCCTCGAGCAGCCAGGACAGCTCGCGGAGCTGCTGCTGCTGCCAGCTGTCGCCGGGGATGACGGTGACCCGCTCGACACCGTTGTCGAGGGCGGTGCGGACGACGCGCTCGACGAGGCCGTCGGGCCCGCCGCCGTCGTCGCGCTGGCGGCGGTTGTCCTCGACCGAGGTGGACTCCTCGGGCACCGTCCCGCTCACGTGCTCGGCGCGGGTGACGAGCAGGATGACCTCACCGGACTCGACGGCAGGTGCGCGCCGCGCCGCGGTGCTCTCGAGCGCGCGCGGGTCGCCGACGATCAGTCGTCGCCGCTCGCCGAGCCCGTGGTGCGGCGCCACCGTGGGCAGCCGGAGGGCGACCCGCAGAGCGATGAGTGCGACGGCGGCGGCGGTGGCGCCGAGCAGCACCTCGGTGCCCTGCGTGCGCAGACCGAGCAGGACGACCAGCACGCTGACGATCCCGGTGAGGACCGTGGCGGCCCGCAACACCGGGCGAGTGCTGACGATCGACCGGGAGCTGTCGGCGGACAAGACGTGGGCCGCGACCGCCAGGAACACCAGCAGGACCATGCCGGAGGCGACGACGTGCCCACCGACGAGGCCCAGGCCGGCGAGGACCAGGGTGACGGCAAGGTCACCGAGCAGGAGCAGGTGACGCAGGGACGTGATCACCCGGCGCCGGGCCGCGAGCTTGCCTTCCACAGCCGGCGACTTCGCCGTGGACCGGATCCCCCGATGGGTCGGCAACAGGCTCGCGAGCCCCTGCTCGGTCTGTGTGGCCGCCACGCATGCTCCCTTGTCACTGACTGGCTCGACCGCCTCGGCGGACGAGGACGTGCCCGGCCCCCGGCCCGGTCAGACACCCCGTCGACCGCGACGTCCCCGGTCAGGACCTGGGTCGAGTCTTCCAAAAAATCAGACCAAAGGCGTCATAAAGTGCTAGAAACCCCCCCTACTGTCGCGAAGTTTGTCCGAACGGACGACCTGTGCCCGGCCCGGCGCGATCGTCCGCCACCGCTCCTCCGTGGGGGTGGCTCGGACGGGTTCGACGGGCGTATCGTCCCGGAGATGCCTCGTAGCCGCCCCCGTTCAGTCCTCGGCATGTCCGCCCTCCTCGCGACCGGAGCCCTCGTCCTGTCCGTGCTGCCGTCCTCGGCGTACGCCGTGCGGGGGCCGGCACCGTCCCCAGGGTCCGCCGGCATCGGTGACCGGCTCTATCCGACCCTCGGCAACGGGGGCTACGACGCACTGCACTACCGCCTCGGCCTGCGCTATGCGACGAGCAAGCCGTCGCAGGGCATCGACGGGACGATGACGATGCGGGCCAGGGCCACCACGTCGCTGTCCCGCTTCGACCTGGACTTCAGTGGCAAGGGCGTCGGCAGCATCTCGGTCGACGGCCGGCTCGCACGGTTCACCCGGGACGGCGAGGACCTGGTGATCACCCCTGCGCGGCCGATAGCGAAGGGGTCGCGCTTCTCGGTGACGGTGCGGCACTTCACGGCGGACCCGACGGTCCCGAACTCCGAGGAGCTGCTGTCCACCGCCTTCTTCATCACCCCGGACGGCTCGGCGACGTCCGGCCAGCCCAACGCGATGCACAGTGTCTTCCCCTCCAACGACCATCCACGCGACAAGGCGACCTTCTCGTTCCGCTTCGACGTGCCGACCGGCACCACGGCGGTCGCGAACGGCGTCCGCACAGGGAAGCACAGGCATGGCAAGCGCACGGTCTGGACCTATCAGCAGCGCCAGCCGATGGCCACCGAGCTGACCCAGCTGGCGGTCGGCGCCTACAGCGTCATCGGCCGCGGGACGGTGGACGGCGTCCGGGTCCGCGACGTCGTCCCGACCAGGCTTCGCTCGCAGTACCAGCACAGGCTCGCCGTCGAGAAGGACCATCTGCGCTGGATGCAGGCCCGCGTCGGTGCCTACCCGTTCCCGCTCTACGGCTCCCTGGTCGTCGACACCCACCTCGGGTTCGCGCTCGAGACCCAGACTCTCTCGCTCTACGACACTCCGTGGTTCACCGACTACCCGCAAGGGGTCTGGGACCCGGTGATGCTGCACGAGCTCGCCCACCAGTGGTTCGGCGACAGCGTCGCGCCGCACGGGTGGAGCGACGTCTGGCTCAACGAGGGCCATGCGTCCTGGTATGAGTTCACCTACGCGGCCCAGAAGGGCTTCCTGGACGACGACGCCGGCTTCCCGACCCTCGAGAGCCTGATGAAGCGCGTCTACCAGCTCGGCGACAGCTTCCGCGAAGCCTACGGTCCGGTCGCCCGACCGCTCAGCGGAGACGTCTACGACGTGTTCAGCTCACAGGCGTACTACGGCGGCGCGCTGGCGCTCTACGCCCTGCGGCAGAAGGTCGGACGCGCGTCCTTCGGCAGGATCGAACGCGCCTGGGTGCACCGCTACCAGGGCCGCTCGGCCTCGACCCGCGACTTCATCCGGCTCGCCTCACGGGTCTCGGGTCGGCACCTGGACGGGTTCCTGTCGGCGTGGCTCTACGGGCACACGACCCCGCCGATGCCGGGCCGGCCCGGCTGGAAGGTCGAGCCTCCTGCCTCCCCGTCGGCGGCGCGGGCCGAGATCGCCGCCGCCGCCCTGCCGGACCTGCGCCGCCGCTAGCCAGCGGCGCGCTCAGCCCCGGTCTGTGACCCGCAGCGTGAGGTCCGTGGCGACCGCCAGGGCGGCGACGTGCAGTGTGCGCTGGTTGCAGCCGCGTGCGCTCGACCTGCACCTGTTCGACGCGGGGTAGCCGACCCGTCCACGGTCCCAGGCGGCGTAGGCGAGCCGCATCGTGCCGGTGCGGTCGTAGAACGCGTCCGCCCCGCCGGGACCGGACACCGAGCCGCCGGTGGCGAGCAGCGGGGCGCTCGAGGGGCGCTTGCACGGGCCCAGCGGGGTCCGGCAGATCGCGTAGCCGACCGCGTAGCCCGAGGTCCGGTAGTCGTTCGCGGAGTAGAACAGGTAGTACCAGCTGTGCAGCCGCACCATCGAGGGGTTCTCGATCAGGTTGCCCTCCCAGCCCCCCTCGGTGGTCAGCAGGGTGACCGGCTCGCTGCCGCGTGCGAAGGCCGTCGCGGTGCCGTTCAGCCGCTGCGACCAGATCCTGGTCGGAGCGTGATGGGCGATGCCCTCGGTCTTCCACAGCAGCGTGACCCTGCCGGTCCGCTTGTCCACCAGCAGCTCCGGGTCGATGGCGCCCTGGTCGGGAGGGCACACCAGTGGTCCGCGGGAGGGGTCGACGAACGGGCCGAGCGGTGCGCTGGCGTAGGCCAGGGTGATGCACATCTTGCGGGGTGTCTCCGAGACCGGGGCGACGTACGCCGCGACGTAGGAGCCGCCGACGGCGGCGACCGACGGGGCCCAGGTCGAGACCCGCCACTTGCCGTGGGCGTGGTGCCGCGTCGCCCAGCGCGGTGCTTCGGCCAGGGCATCGTTCTTCCACCACTTCCCGGTGCTCGAAGGCCTGGCTCGCCACGTGGTGAGGTCACTCGAGGACATCGCCGGGAGCAGCTTGCCGCCGGTGTTGGTGGAGTAGGCGTAGTAGGTGTCCCCGAGCCGCATCACCGACGGGTCCGGGAAGTCCCCGCGGTAGACCTGGCCGGCGCGGAAGTCGTCACTGCCGACCGCTGCGGAGGCCGACGGCGCGGCCACGGTGGTCGTGGTGCCCACGCCCGCGGCCAGCGCGAGCAGCGCGACGGCTGCTCGCCGGGCGCGGAAGCTCTGGGTGCTGCGGTGGGTCACGTTTGCTCCGCGGGTCTCGTGCTGGGCGTCTCCCTCGAGTATCGGCGCTCGGACCGCTGGCTGCACGCCACATCTCACGCCAGGAGCTCCAGGCACCGGCAACCTGGGGGATTGCAGTTGAATGTGTGCGTCAAGCAACTATTATGTTGCGGCGGGCCGGCACCGGTCGACGCATCACCTGACGCACGAGCGAGGCCTCAGTGGCGACCACGACCACCCCCGACACCGCAGCGGCCTTCCCTGCCGACGGCGAGTCGAACGAGCTCACCCACAAGCAGATCCTGACGATCCTGTCCGGGCTGCTGCTGGGCATGTTCCTGGCGGCCCTCGACCAGTCGATCGTGAGCACGGCGATCCGGACGATCTCCGACGACCTCAACGGGCTGTCGATCCAGGCGTGGGCCACCACCGCCTACCTGATCACCTCGACCATCACCAC
>JBDTXF010000162.1:0-6828 GCA_040006355.1 Nocardioidaceae bacterium
GCGTGCCCGGTGGGCACACGAGCCCGCAGAGCCCGGCGGCCGTGACGAGGCCGAGCACGCCGGTGAAGCAGAGCACCCCGGTGAGGCAGAGCACCCCGGTGAGGCAGAGTCCCACCAGCACGAGGACCAGCCCGCGCCGGGCGAGGACACCGGGCACTGACCGTGGGCGGGGGAGCGGCAGGGTCAGGTGCGGGAGGCGGTCGGGAGCCACACGGTGACCCTGGTCCCCGCCGGCGTCGAGTCGAGGTGCAGCTCCCCGCCTGCGCTCGACACCGCGCGTCGAGCGATGGTGAGCCCGAGGCCGGATCCGCGGGTCGTCCCCGGCTGCCCGTCGGACCTGACTCCGCGGGCTGCCACGACCGGCTCCGCGGGTTCGTCCCGAGGTCGGTCGTCCACCTCGAGCACCACTCCCTGCGTGCCGGGGGTGAACGGCCCCGTCGAGTGCAGCGCCACCGAGAAGGCCGTGCCCTCAGGGGTGTGGGCGAACACGTTGTCGATCAGGATGTCGAGGACGTCACGCAGGTCCACGTCGTCCATGTCGACCAGCTGCGGTCCGGCGCCGAGTCGGACCTCCAGCTGACGGCCTTCGTCCTGAGCGAGTGGAGACCAGAAGTCCACGCCGTTGCGGACCACGGCGACGGCGTCGCAGGCCACGTCCATGTCGTGGCGAACAGGACGCCGGGCGTCCTTGACGATGGCGTCCACCGTGCGCTGGAGGCTGCCGACGTGACGTCGGAGTCGTTCCGCGAGCTCCGGATCCCCGACGCTGTCGACGTCGATGCGCAGGGCGGTCACAGGCGTGCGCAACCGGTGCGACAGGTCGCCCACCGCTGTCCTCTCGGCCAGCAGCAGCTCCTTGATCCGCTCGGCCAGCCTGTTCAGTGCCCTGGCAAGGGCCCGGGTCTCCAGCGGACCCTCGGGGACCGCGCGCGCCTCGAGGTCCCCGTCACGGAGGCGGTCCGCGATCTGCGCGACCCGGATGACGGGCGTGCTCGCCCGGCGGCCCAGCTGGTCGGCGACGGCGAGGGCGAGCCCGGTGAGGAGGACGCCGAGGAGGGCGATCAGGAGCCACGCCTTGGCGACGCCGCGTCGCATCTCCTCGGCCGGAAGCCACGTGTGCACGATGTCGGTGCCGTTGGCGGTCACGACCGGCACCACGATGCGGGTGCCGTCGTCCCCGCGCAGCGTGAAGGCGGCGCCGGACCCCGCCCGTTCGAGCACGGACGCCGTGGGCGCGCCGGCGCCGTCGGTCGGACCGATCCGACGACCATCGGCAAGCACCAGCGTGCTCACTGCCAGGGAGTGGTCGTTGGCGGACTCGACGGCGTCGACCAGCGAAGGGCTGTCATGCAGGCTCGAGACGAGCACGGCGATGCTGCGCGCCTCCTGGTCGGCGTCGGCGACTGCGCGGTCGGCCGCCATGTTGCGCACGAGCAGGCACAGCGGGATCACGAACGCCAGGACGACCGCTGATGTCGTCGCCGCGACGAGGAGCAGGATCCGCCTCCGCATCAGCCGGGCCGATCGGGATCCACCAGGCGGATGCCCGCACCGTGAGCAGGTAGCGGGGCTCGAGAGCAGTCTCACCCAGCTTGCGACGCAACCAGGACAGATGGACGTCGACGGTGCGGTCGCTCCCGCCGTGGGCCTGTTGCCATACCTCGGCGAGCAGGGTGCGCTTGGAGACCACCTCACCGCTGCGGGAGGCAAGCGCGAGCAACAGGTCGAACTCCTTGCGCGTCAGGTCGACGGGCGCGCCGTCGAGAGCGACCGTGCGCTGCCGCGGGTCGATCTCCAGGTCTCCCACGCGCACCGTGCTGTCGCCGTCGGTGGGGCCGCCCCGCCGCAGCACGGCGCGGATCCGCGCGGCCACGTGGTCGAGACCGAAGGGCTTGACCACGTAGTCGTCCGCGCCTGCGTCGAGTGCGAGCACGATGGTCGGGTCGTCGTCCCGGGCGGTGATCACGATGACCGGCACCTGGCTCACCCCACGCAGCATGCCGAGGACCTGCAGCCCGTCGACGTCGGGCAGTCCGAGATCGAGCAGCACGACGTCGGGCTCGACCCGCATGATGAGCTCGAGGGCACCCAGTCCGGTGGGCGAGGTGGCGACGACGTAGCTGCGATCGCGCAGCGCCTGCTGGAGTCCGTGGCGGATGGCCGGATCATCCTCCACGACCACGACGCTCGCCATGTCGTTCACGCTACGGCACGTCGGCGCAGGGCTTGAGAGGATGACCGGATGAGGCTCAGGGTCGCCGTGATCGCCGTCGCGCTCTGGCTGGGCGTCGTGCTGGTCGGCTCCGGCATCACCTGGCTCGTGATCGGCCAGGTGGGTCGCGACGTGAGCGGAGCCGGTCCGAGCGTCGAGGTGCTGGCGAGCGGTGCGTCCTCGACCACGCCCCTCCCGTCGGCCACTCCGAGGGCCAGCCCCCGGTCGAAGGCACCCCGTCCGAAGACCCCCGTCGCGAGCTCGGCCCTGTCCTCGACCCCGTCCCGGGTGACCCCCTCTCCGACCGCATCCTCGGGGGCTACACCGCAGACCACGAATGCACCCCGCACGCAGCGGCCCGTCCCGGCCGGCCGGGTGCCCCGCACCTGGGTGGGCACGGGGGGCAGGGTCACGGCGTCCTGCACCGGTTCGCGGGTTGCTCTGGAGTCGGCCTCACCCGCGGACGGTTGGCGTGTGGAGGTGGGCAACCGGGGGCCTGAGACAGTCGAGGTCACGTTCAAGCGCGCCGAGTCCGAGGTGCAGGTCCGTGCACGCTGCAACGGAGGAGAGCCGACCTTCCCCGCTGAGGGAGACGACTGAGGGGTCTCGGTGCCGCCGGCGTTCGTCGACCGGGCAGGGGACGATGCCGTACCCGATGTCGGACGTCACACTTTCGTCATCCGTGGCCGTTGGCGGTGCCGACCGCCGGGTGTCTGATGGAGGGATGAGCGACATCCCGCTGGGAGACCACGCGCTGTTGTCCGACTGCGGCTCGGCTGCACTGGTCACGTCCGGTGGCTCGGTGGACTGGCTGTGCCTTCCGCGATTCGACAGTCCGTCGGTGCTGGGTCGCCTTCTCGATGACGCCGCCGGTCACTTCCTGATCGCTCCCGAGGCGCCTGGATGCACCTCGACCTGGGCCTACCGGGCCATGAGCCTGGTCCTGGACACCACGTGGTCATGTCCCGAGGGACAGCTGGTGGTCACCGACGCGATGGCGCTCGGGGCGCGGGAGAAGGGCCACGAGCTGGGTCGTACGGCGCCGGGGGTCCTGCTGCGACGTGTCCTGTGCACGCGTGGCTCCGTGCCGGTGCGGGTGGAGTTCGCGCCCCGACCGGAGCTTGGTCTGGTGCACCCGCGGCTGACTCTCACCTCAGGGGGTGCAGTCGTCGCCGAGGGTGGCGCCACGGTCGTGGTCCTGAGCACCCGGATGGACCTGGACATCGGCGAGGCCTGCGCGACGGGGACGACCACGCTGCGAGAAGGTCAGGAGCTCACCTTCGCCTGCGAGCAGAGCGACGCCTGGGGCCCGCCGGCCCGGGGGTGGTCGCCACGTCGGATCCGGCGGCGACTGGAGGGCACGGAAGCGTCCTGGCGCAGCTGGTCCGGTCTGCACCAGCGCTACGAGGGACCGCTGCGGGAGCTGGTGCATCACAGCGGGGTCGTGCTGCAGGGCCTGACCTACGCCCGAAGCGGAGCCATGGTGGCCGCCGCGACCACCAGCCTGCCCGAGGGGGTGGGGAGTGGCCGGACCTGGGACTACCGCTACACCTGGGTCCGGGACGCGAGCATGACGCTGCAGGGCCTGTTCGTCGCTGCCTGTCCGGACGAGGCCGGTCGCTTCTTCTCCTTCCTGGCCAGGGCCGCAGCCACCCAGCTCGACCGCGGCCTGCCCCTGCAGATCATGTTCGGGGTCGGGGGCGAGCGAGACCTCACCGAGCGAGAGATCCCGCAGCTGGCCGGCTGGAGGGACAGTGGACCCGTCCGCGTGGGCAACGACGCCTGGGGCCAGCAGCAGCTCGACGTGTACGGCGCCCTCCTGGACGCGGCGTACACGCTGCGCGACGAGCTGGGCGACATGGACCTGGCGACCTCGCAGTTCCTCGTTGCTGCGGTCGACCGGGCTGCCGCCCACTGGCAGGAGGACGACCAGGGCATCTGGGAGATCCGTGGTGAGCCTCGGCCTTTCCTGCACAGCAAGCTGATGTGCTGGGTCGCCCTGGATCGGGCGCTGCGCATGACCGAGCAGCTGGGGCTCGAGGCGGACCAGGTGACAAGATGGACCGACGCCCGCGACGACGTCCGGAACGCCATCCTCGAGTCCGGGTACAGCGATGCGGCGGGTGCATTCACCCAGTCGTTCGGGTCCGATGACCTCGACGCCTCGACGCTGCTCCTGGTGATCGTCGGCTTCCTGCCCCCGGACGACCCGCGCGTCCTGTCCAGCATCGACGCGACCGAGAGGGGCTTGGGCGACGAGCGCGGCCTGCTCTACCGGTATCGCAGCCAGGACGGTTTCGCCGAGCCGGAAGGGTCGTTCCTGCTCTGCACGTTCTGGTTGGCTCACGCCCTCGCCATCACCGGGCAGGTCGACCGAGCCCGCGACACCTTGGAGCGGGCTGCGGGATATGCCACGGACCTCGGCCTGCTCGCGGAACAGGTGGACCCCGGCACCGGGGAGCTCCTGGGCAACTTCCCGCAGGCGTTCAGCCACCTCGGTCTGGTCAACGCAGCACAGGCTCTCGCCGATGCCGGAAGGCGGGCGATCGACGAGTCGACCTGACGCGTCCGTGCACGGACGCGTCGGCCGAGCGGGGGCTAGCGGGTACCGTTCTCGTGCTTGTCCGGGTGGGCGCCGCGCGGGGCCAGGAGTCTGACGGCAATGAGGACACCGCCCATCAAGATGACCAGGAGCAGCATCAGGGCAACCAGTACCCACGGCATGTGCATCATCATCGGGTGCCTCCTCGGCGTCTGCTTCGACGATAGGCCGAGACCCGCGCGGAAGGTCTTACGACCCGATGACGTCGCTTCGGGGTGCGGCTCCGGGCGACGCGCAAGATCTTCGTAAGAGTTGCCCGGACCGGACGGGGGTCCTGGCCCCTAGTCTCGCAACGTGACCCTGCAGTCCGAGCCAGCCACTACCCATCCCGTCCGGGTGTTCACGGACGCGCTGCTGGGTGAGCCGTGCACGGTGCACGGCCTGGGGGACCTGCCGCAGCGGCTGGCGATGACCCGGTGGTCCGCCACCGCGGACGCGGGCGACGTGGCCGTGCTTGCGCACTGCACCGGTCCGACGCTGGACATCGGCTGCGGTCCCGGTCGGATGAGCGAGCACCTGGCCGAGCGGGGCGTCGACGTGCTGGGGATCGACATCGTGCCCGAGGCGGTCGCCCAGACCCAGGCCCGCGGGGCGAGGGCCCTGCACCGTGACGTGTTCGACCACCTGCCCGGCGAGGGCCGGTGGGTGTGCGCGCTGCTGGCCGACGGGAACATCGGCATCGGTGGCGACCCGGTCGCCCTGCTGGGCCGCGTCGCAGCCGTCCTCGCACCCCGCGGCTGGGTGGTCGCCGACGTCGCCCCGCCCGGGACCGCGATGCGCACGCACACGATCTCCCTGCAGTGCGGCGGGCACCGCTCGGACCCCTTCCCGTGGACCGTCCTGGGGACCGAGGCCGTCAACGGGGTGGCGCACGCCGCCGGGTTGAGCGTCGCGGGCGTGCACGAGCACGAGGGCCGCTGGTTCGTCGTCCTGGCCAAGACCAGCTGATGCGAGCACCTCGGCCACCCCGCGAGGAGGACTTCACCTCCACGCTGCGCGGACCCGAGCTGGCGGCCCGCGTCGGGCTCTGGCTCGGCATCTGCTTCACGGTCGCATTCCTGACCGGCATCTGGAGCCACCTCTACCAGAACCAGCCCTCGTGGCTGACGATCCCGACCCGGCCGGTGTGGATCTACCGCGTCACGCAGGGCCTGCACTACGTCGCCGGCACGGCGGCCGTGCCGCTGCTGCTCGTCAAGCTCTACGCCGTCTACCCCAAGCTGTTCGCCAAGGTCCCGTTCGGGAAGCTGCGCGAGCTCGTGCCGCACCTGCTCGAACGGGTCTCGATCGCGCTGCTCGTGGCCGCGGCGATCTTCCAGCTGGCGACGGGCGTGCTGAACACCACCGAGTGGTACGCCTGGTCGTTCTCGTTCCGGTCCACCCACTACGCGGTGGCCTGGGTGGCCTTCGGCGCGCTGGTGCTGCACGTCGCCGTCAAGCTGCCGGTGATCCGCGACGCGTTCAGCCGCCCGATCGAGGACGGCGAGAGGCCGGAGCCCGGACTGACCCGGCGAGGGCTGGTGCGCACCGCCTTCGGGGCGTCCGGCGTCGCCGTTCTCGCGGTCGCCGGAAGCACCGTCCCGTGGCTGCGCGTGATCTCGATCTTCGAGACGCACGACGGCTCCGGCCCCCAGGACCTGCCCGTCACCAAGAGCGCGCGCGCTGCGCGGGTCACCGCGACAGCGGTCGATCCGACGTACGCGATGGAGGTGGTGCACGCAGGTGTCACCACACGGCTTTCGCTGGACCAGCTCACGGCGATGACCCAGCACACCGAGACCCTGCCCATCGCCTGCGTCGAGGGCTGGAGCGCGTCCGGGGAGTGGACCGGAGTGCGGCTGCGCGAGCTGCTCGACCTCGTCGGCGCCCCGGCGGGGTCGACCCTCGTCGTGCGGTCCCTCCAGCAGTCCGGCGCGTTCAGGACCTCCGAGGTTCGCGGCAACCTCGCCGACGACGGCAAGACGCTGATCGCTCTGCGGCTCAACGGCGAGGCGCTGAGCATCGACCACGGCTA
>JBDTXF010000163.1:0-6810 GCA_040006355.1 Nocardioidaceae bacterium
CCAGCAGTCGGGCGCGGGACTGGCCACGGCGCTGGCGCAGGTCGCCGGCACCGCCCGCGAGCGGCAGGCGACCAGCCACCTCGTGCAGGGCGAGCTGGCCTCGGCCCAGGCGACGGCCCGGCTCGTCGCCGTGCTGCCGGTGGCGTCGCTGGCGATGTCAGCGGGCATCGGCGGCGACCCCTGGCACTTCCTGCTGGCGACGACGCCGGGGCTGGCCTGCCTGGCTCTCGGGCTGCTGTTCGCGTTCGCGGGCCTGCTCTGGATCGACCGCATCGCTGCAGGGGTGCTGCGTGGGTGACCGTGGGTGACATCGGGGTGACCGTGGCCGGGTTGCTGGCCGTCGTCGCGGCCTCGGCGGCGGCGGCGCTCGCCGTCCCGGGTGCCCGGCGGCCGGTGCCGGACCCGCCCTCCACCGCGATCGCGACACCTCGTCGGGACCCACCGGTGCTGCGCGTGACGGCCACCGTCGCGGTCGGGCTCGGGGTCGTCTTCTTCGTCGGTGGGCCGCTCGGGTCGGCGGCGGCGCTCGCGGCGGCCACCGGGTGCTGGTGGGCCACCGGACGCATGGAGCCGCCGGCTGCCCGCAGGCGGCGCGAGCAGCTGTCCGCGGCGGTCCCGCACGCGGTCGACCTGCTGGCCGCCTGCCTCGCCGTCGGCCTGTCTCCGGCCGCCGCGGTCGAACAGGTCACGGCAGCCCTCGACCCCCCGCTGGCCGAGGAGCTCGCCACGATCTCGGCCCGACTGCGCTTCGGAGTCGACCCGGTCACCGTGTGGCGCGACCTCTCAGGTCATCCTCAGCTCGGCGGACTCGGGCGCACCGTCTCGCGAGCGGTCGAGAGCGGCGCCTCGGTGTCCGAGGCGATGCTGCGGCTCGCGGACGACCTGCGCCGGAGCCGTCGTGCCGAGGTCGAGAGCAGGGCCCGGGCGGTCGGCGTCAAGGCGGCGCTGCCGCTCGGGATCTGTCTGCTGCCCGCCTTCGTGCTGGTCGGGGTGGTGCCTCTGGTCGCAGGCTCCGTCTCGGTGCTCGTCGGGCGCTGAGCCCCGGTCGCGGCCGGGACGATTCCTCCACAGTCGCGGCCCGCACGGAGTGGTCCCCAGCCTCGCAGCCGGGACTCGTGGCGCCCGGCGGCCGCGACGAGAGTCGGCCCTACGACACACCGACGCCCACCGAGAGGTGGGCACCAGAGGAGGTTCACATGACCACGTCGCCCGTCGCGCGGCTGCGCAACGAACGAGGAGTCACCACCGCGGAGTACGCCGTGGTGACCGCAGCGGGGTGCGGCTTCGCATCCGTGCTGATCAAGCTGCTGACCAGTGACTGGGGTCAGCAGCTGCTCAAGACGCTCTTCGCGCTGATCATGAAGGTCATCGGGATCTGAGCGTGCTCGTCCATGGAGATAGGAAGGCGAGGGGGGCACGCGATGCTCGGCGTGCCCCCTTCACCGGGCGCGGCAGCGGCGCCGGCGAACGAGGCGCGGTCACCGCCGAGACCGTGATGGTGCTGCCGCTGCTCGTGGCGGTGGCCCTGGCCCTGGCGTGGCTCCTCGCTCTGGCCGCCACCCAGGTGCGGGTGGTCGATGCGGCTCGCGAGGTCGCCCGGGCGGCAGCCCGCGACGAGAGCGGCGCCGAGGCGCTGGGGCGACGGGTCGCGCCGCGAGGGTCCGACATCGAGGTTCATGTGCAGGGGGGCAACGTGGTCGCCCGGGTCAGCACCGAGGTGCGCGGGCCCGGCGGCCTGATGGGCTTCCTGCCCGGTGTCGCCGTGCACGCCGAGGCGGTCACCGCCCGGGAGCAGCAGTGAGCGCCCGGTCGGCCAGCGCGGTGTCCGGTGCCCGGGGTGAGCGCGGCAGCGCGGCCGTGCTCGGCATCGTGATGGTCGGGGTGCTGGTCGCGGTCGCCGTGATGGCGAGCGTGCTCGGCGGCGCCGTGGTCGACCAGCGTCGAGTCGCCTCGGCGGTGGACCTCGGCGCGCTCTCGGGTGCCGCGGCGGCCCAGCATGGTCAGGACGGGTGCGCCGTCGCCGCGACCATGATGGCCCGCAACGGCAGCCGGTTGACGCGCTGCACGGTGGCTGGTGCGGTGGTGTCGGTCCGCGGGGTCCGTGCGACCCGGCCGGTGCTCGGCCTGCGTTTCACGGTCAGCTCACGGGCGAGGGCCGGGCCGCAGGACGCGGCCCCGTGAGGGTGGCAGGCGGGGCTCAGCGCGCGGGCGGTGGTGTCTGGTAGGGACCGTCGCGTCGTGCCGGCTCCGACGCGGCGGCCGGGCCCGGACCGCTGGCCCCCGGTCCGGTCGCTGCGGGTCCGGTGTCCGCGGGTCCGGTCGCTGCGGGTCCGTTCGTCGGGGTGCTCGCCTGGCGCTGTTCCTCACGCTTCTCGAGCCTGCGCAGCCGCTTGGAGTTCTTGCGGTTCTGGTGGGCCTTGCGCAGCCCGGTGCGCATCAGCGCGAGCCCGAGGAGGAGGACCAGAAGCGTCGCAGCCCCGGCCAGGAAGACCACCAGGGTCGGCAGGTGCAGGTTGCCGCCGTACATCACGGCCTGGTCGTGGGTCCCGCTGGCGACCACGGCGACCACGGCACCCGCCGCGAGCAGGATCAGGATCAGGCCGAGCACGAACATGGGGGTCCCTTTCGAGAGCAGGTCACGAGCAGCGTGCCCGCGGGCTGCGTCCACAAACCCGGAGACCCCGCCGTCCGCCCGGCCGGCCGCCCGCCCAGCCCCCGGTCAGCCCCCGGTGCGGGCCGCGAGCAGCACGTCGAGCAGCCGCACCGCCTCGGCCTTGTCCAGAGGCTGGTTGGCGTTGCCGCACTTGGGGGACTGCACGCACGAGGGGCAGCCCTCCTCGCAGCGGCAGGCGTGGATCGCCTCGCGGGTGGCGCTCAGCCACGGCCGGGCCGCGTGGAAGCCGCGCTCGGAGAAGCCGGCGCCGCCGCGGTGGCCGTCGTAGACGAACACCGTCAGCTGTCCGGTGTCGGCGTGCAGTGCCGTGGACACCCCGCCGATGTCCCAGCGGTCGCAGGTGGCGAACAGCGGGAGGAGCCCGATCGCCGCGTGCTCGGCGGCGTGCGCCGCGCCGGGCAGGTCCCGGGTGGTGAGGCCGGCGTCCTCGAGCAGCGCCGGCGGCAGCGTCCACCACACGGCACTGGTGTCCAGCGTGCGCTCGGGGAGGTCGAGCGGCTCGTCACCGAGGACCTCGCCGGTCGGCACCCGCCGGCGTTGGAAGGAGACCACCTGGTGGGTGACCCGGACCTGCCCGAGGCTCACCCGGGCGGCTCCCCAGCAGACGTGCTGCAGCTCCGCGGTGACCGTGATGTCGGTGACCTCGCGGGCCGAGGTGGTGTAGGACGGGTCGGCTCGCTCGACGACGGCGACGTGGTCCACGAGATCGAGAGCCCGGACCAGGTAGGTCTCACCGAGGTGGAGGTAGACCGCACCCTCGTGCACGGTGCCGTGGGACGAGCCGGCGTCGACGGTCCCGATCAGTCGGCCGGTGACCGCCTCGACCAGACGGACGGGCGGCCCGCCGGTGGATCGGAGATCGGCGAGGTCGGTGGCCCGGCTGCGGTCGGTCCAGTACCACCCCTGCCGGCGTCGACGGAGCATCCCGGCGGCGGTGAGGGCGTCCACTCCGTCGCGGGCCCGGTCTCCGAACAGCGGCAGGTCGACCTCGGTCAGTGGCAGCTCCGCGGCGGCCGCGCACAGGTGCGGCCCCAGCACGTAGGGGTTGTCGGGGTCGAAGACGTTGGCCTCGACGGGCGCCCCGATCAGCGCCTCGGGATGGGTGACGAGATAGGTGTCGAGCGGGTCGTCCCTGGCCACCAGCACGCCGATCGCGTCCTTGCCGCCGCGCCCGGCCCGGCCGACCTGCTGCCAGAGTGCGGCCCGGGTGCCCGGGAAGCCGGCCATCACCACCGCGTCGAGCCCGGCGATGTCGATGCCGAGCTCGAGCGCGTTGGTGGCCGCGAGACCGACCAGCTCACCCTCGCGCAGGGCGCGCTCGATGTCTCGCCGGTCCTCGGGGAGGTAGCCCCCGCGGTAGGCCGCCACCCGGTCCGCGAGCTCCGGTGCGACCTCGTGGAGGCTGCGGCGGGCACTGAGCGCCACCGACTCGGCACCGCGCCGCGACCGGATGAACGCGAGCGTCCGCACGCCGTCCACGACCAGGTCGGTGAGCAGGTCCGCGACCTCAGCAGTGGTCGAGCGTCGCACCGGAGCGCCGTGCTCGCCCGCGTGGGAGACGAAGGGCGGCTCCCACAGCGCGAGGGACACCTGGCCGCGCGCCGAGCAGTCCTCGGTCACCGCGGTCACCGGCAGACCGGTGAGCCGGCCCGCCGACACCTCCGGCTCCGCCACGGTCGCCGAGGAGAGCACGAACGTCGGCCTCGCGCCGTACGCCGCGCAGACCCGTCGCAGGCGGCGCAGGATCTGCGCGACGTGGGCACCGAAGACCCCGCGGTAGTGGTGGCACTCGTCGATGACGACGTAGCGCAGCCTGCCGAGGAACCGGGCCCAGCGGGCGTGCCCCGGGAGCAGGGAGTAGTGCAGCATGTCGGGGTTGGTCAAGACGTACTCCCCGTGGTCGCGGGCCCAGTCCCGCTCCTCCCGGGTGGAGTCGCCGTCGTGGGTGGCGGCACGCAGGTCGCTGAGGCCGAGGCCGCGCAGCGACTCGAGCTGGTCCTGGGCCAGGGCCTTGGTGGGGGAGAGGTAGAGCGTGGTCGCGCCGCGCTGACCGGTCGCCGTGCGCGCCGCGGCGATCTCGGACAGCGCCGGCAGCAGGTAGCCGAGCGACTTGCCGGACGCGGTGCCGGTGGACAGCACCACGTGCTCGCCGCGTCGCGCTGCCTCCGCTGCCTCGGCCTGGTGCCGCCACGGCTCGCTGATCCCACGCGCCCGGCAGGCCTCGACGAGGTCGGGCGGGACCCAGCCGGGCCACGGCGCACGGATGCCGCTGCGTGCCGGGAGCACCTCGAGGTGGGTGAGGCGGTCCTCGCGACCGGCGGGAGCCGTCAGCCGGCGCAGGACGTCGGTCGTGTGGAGGGCTCCGGGGCGCATGCCGCCGAGTCTCGCAAACTGCACCCCCAGGGACCCTCGCCGACGGCCGGGACGCGGGTCCGGGACGGTCCGGAACCGGAATCGCGGGACGGCTCAGCGTCTGTTGCTGGTGCATGGTTCAATGACCCGGTACACGTCCCGGGCAGCCGTGCTGCCTCTTCTGGTCGTCGACGTCTGTGAGGAGACACCGTGGATCTGTCACTCGAGACCCGCAACGAGGATGGTCACACCATCATCGAGGTCGGCGGCGAGATCGACGTCTACACCGCGCCGAAGCTGCGGGACAAGATCACCGAGCTGGTGGGCAACGGCGACTATCACCTGGTCATCGACATGGAGAAGGTCGACTTCCTTGACTCCACCGGGCTCGGCGTGCTGGTCGGCGGGCTGAAGAAGGTCCGCGCCCACGACGGCTCCATGCGGTTGATCTGCAACCAGGAGCGCCTGCTCAAGATCTTCCGCATCACCGGCCTGGCGAAGGTCTTCGCGATCCACAGCTCCCAGGCCGACGCGCTCGCCGAGCGGTAGGACCGTGCCGTCCGGTGCGGCGCGCACCGCCACCGGGGTCACGGTGTCCATCGCCCGTGACCCGTCGCTCGTGCGCACCGTGCGTCTGGTCGCGGCCGCCGTGGCGCGGCGTACGACGGGGGACGAGGACTTCGTCGAGGAGGTCCGGCTCGCCGTCGGCGAGGCCTGCGCCCTGCTGGTCGGACCTGACGCCGCCTCCGCCGGCTCGGCGGGACCGGTCGAGGTGAGCATGCAGGTCGAGGACCGGCTCCGGGTGACGGTCCGGGCCGGCGGGTCGGTCGCTGTCCACGACGCGCCGACCAGCGACATCGACGGGATCGAGCCCTGGGCGCTGCTGCGTGGTCTGATGGACGACTTCGAGATCGAGCGGGGAGCCGACGGCATCTCGCTGTCGATGTCGTGGGCGCTGACCTGAACACGTGTGGCGTGTCCCACACTCCCGGCGCAGCCCCGGAGCCGTCGGCTCAGTAGACTCCGGCTCATTCTGTGAGAGGCAGGTCACTCCTGCTCCACCCGCGGTTGACCTCGGGTGTGCGACGAACTGGTGGCGGGCCGCGGCGCTCGTCAGAGGAGGACCTAGATGTCCGGTCGGATTCAGGCTGTCGGCGAGACAGGCGCGCACCTGTCCGGGGGAAACCTGACCCTGGTGGTCGTGGTGGGTGTGATCGCCGTCGTGGCCCTGGGCATGGGGGTGGTCTTCCGCCGACAGGTGCTCAGCGCGGGCGAGGGCACCACCAACATGCAGACCATCGCCAAGGCGGTCCAGGAGGGTGCTGCGGCCTACCTCACCCGACAGTTCAGGACCCTGGCGGTCTTCGCGGCCATCGCGTTCGTGCTGCTCTTCCTGCTCCCGGCCAGCGGCGGCCTGGACGTGAAGATCGGCCGCTCGGTCTTCTTCCTGGTCGGCGCGGGGTTCTCTGCGGCGATCGGCTACATGGGCATGTCCCTCGCGGTCCGGGCGAACCTGCGGGTGGCCGCCGCGGCCGCCGACCGCAGCCAGGGTCGGGACCCCGCGATGCGGGTCGCGTTCCGCACCGGTGGCACGGTCGGCATGGCGACCGTCGGCCTCGGCCTGTTCGGCGCCTCGCTCGTGGTGTTCATCTTCAAGGGCGACGCCCCCACCGTGCTCGAGGGCTTCGGCTTCGGTGCCGCCCTGCTGGCGATGTTCATGAGGGTCGGCGGCGGCATCTTCACCAAGGCGGCCGACGTCGGCGCCGACCTGGTCGGCAAGGTCG
>JBDTXF010000164.1:0-6809 GCA_040006355.1 Nocardioidaceae bacterium
TCGAGGTGATCCTCGACGTGGTCTACAACCACACCGCCGAGGGCAACCAGCTCGGTCCCACGCTGTGCTTCCGCGGCATCGACAACGCGGCGTACTACCGGCTGGTGGACGACGACAAGCAGCACTACTACGACACGACCGGCACCGGCAACACCCTGCTGATGCGGCACCCGCACGTGCTCCAGCTGATCATGGACTCGCTGCGCTACTGGGTCACCGAGATGCACGTGGACGGCTTCCGCTTCGACCTGGCATCGTCGCTGGCCCGCCAGTTCCACGAGGTCGACCGGCTGTCGGCGTTCTTCGACCTGGTCCAGCAGGACCCGATCGTGAGCCAGGTCAAGCTCATCGCGGAGCCGTGGGACGTCGGGGACGGCGGCTACCAGGTCGGCAACTTCCCGCCGCTGTGGACTGAGTGGAACGGGAAGTACCGCGACACCGTCCGGGACTACTGGCGCGGCGAGCCCGGCTCCATGGGGGAGTTCGCCTCGCGGCTGAGCGGTTCCTCCGACCTCTACGAGCACTCGGGTCGCAAGCCGATCGCGTCGGTCAACTTCGTCACCGCCCACGACGGATTCACGATCCGGGACCTGGTCTCCTTCAACGAGAAGCACAACGAGGCCAACGGCGAGGGCAACAACGACGGCGAGAGCCACAACCGGTCGTGGAACTGCGGCGCCGAGGGCGACACCGACGACCCTGCCGTCCTGGCGCTGCGGGCCCGTCAGCAGCGCAACTTCCTGGTCACGCTGCTGCTCAGCCAGGGCGTCCCGATGATGCTGCACGGCGACGAGCTCGGGCGCACCCAGCACGGCAACAACAACGTCTACTGCCAGGACAACGAGCTGGCCTGGATGAGCTGGGACCTCGAGGAGTGGCAGACCGAGCTGCTGGCGTTCACCAGGCGGGTGGTCGCCCTGCGCAACGGGCACCCCGTGTTCCGACGTCGGCGCTTCTTCGCCGGGGAGGTGACCCTGGCCGGCGGGGACGCCGCCGACATCGTCTGGTTCACCCCCGACGGCGCCCACAAGAGCGACTGGGGCAACGCCGACGACAAGGCGCTGATGGTGTTCTTGAACGGTGAGGCCATCCCCGAGCCGGGCCGGCGTGGTGAGCCCGTGACCGACGACTCGTTCCTGATCGCCTTCAACGCCGGCGACCAGACCATCCCGTTCACCATCCCCAGCGACGTGTACGGCGAGGGCTGGGTGGTCTCCCTGGACACCAACGACGACGCCGCGGGCAGCGTGACGATGTTCGACGCCGCGGTGTCGCTGCTGCCGGGTCTCGAGTTCGAGGTGACCAACCGGTCCGTGGTGGTGCTCCGCCGGCCTCGGTGATGCCCGGTCCGCGTAGCGTGGGTGCCATGGCCGAACCTCGCTGGACCCCTGCCGAGATGCCGTCGCTGACCGGGACGACAGCCGTCGTCACGGGTGCGAACTCCGGGATCGGGTGGTGGACCGCGCTCGAGCTCGCCCGGCACGGCGCCGCGGTGACCCTGGCGGTGCGCACTCCGGACAAGGGTGCTGCGGCCGCTGAGCGGATCCGTGCCGAGGCACCGGGCGCCGACGTTGAGGTGGCCCGTCTCGACCTCGGCTCGCTCGCGTCGGTGCAGGACTTCGCCGAGGGCTGGCAGGGCCCGCTCGGCCTGCTGGTCAACAACGCCGGGCTGATGACGCCTCCGCGCTACCGGCAGACCAGCGACGGCGTCGAGCTCCAGTTCGGGACCAACCACCTCGGCCACTTCGCGCTCACCGGCCGGCTGCTCCCCGCCCTGCTCGCGGCGCCGGCGTCGCGCGTGGTGACGGTGTCCTCGATCGCCCACCAGCAGGGCAGGTCCGACGTCATCGACGGCAACCCGGCGGAGCGCTACAACGCGTCGGCGAGCTATGCCAACTCCAAGCTGGCCAACCTGCTCTTCGCCTTCGAGCTGCAGCGCCGCGCCTCGCTGGCCGGGGCCGACCTGACCTCGACCGCCGCCCACCCGGGGGTGTCCGCGACCGGCCTGATCACCAGCGAGCAGGGGCTCGGCTCGATCCCGGGCGTCAGGCAGCTCGCGCCGCTGCTCACCACGCTGGTCTTCCAGTCGCCCCGGGCGGGCGCGGAGCCGACGCTCTACGCCGCGACCGTGGCGAGCCCGGGGTCCTACACCGGCCCGCAGTCGCTGCGCGAGAGCCGCGGCCGGGTCGGCCCCGCGAAGACCAGCCGGCTGGCCCGCGACGAGACGCTGGCCGGGAAGCTGTGGAGCGTCAGCGAGGACAGGACCGGCGTGCGTTACGACTGGGAAACCTCGGCGTCGTAGGGCGTTTCCCCCCGGTGCCTAGGCTGAGCCCATGAGCCAGCCCACCACGCTGGGTGCCCTGCGCGACAGCGGCTACCTCCCCCGCTCGGTCAAGACCGAGATCCGCGAGAACCTCCTCAACCGCCTGCGGTCCGGTGAGACCGCCTTCCCGGGGATCGTCGGCTTCGACGACACCGTGCTGCCCCAGCTCGAGAGCGCGCTGCTCGCGGGCCACGACCTCGTGCTGCTCGGCGAGCGCGGCCAGGGCAAGACCCGCCTGATGCGCACCATCGCCCAGCTCCTCGACGAGTGGACCCCGGTCGTCGAGGGGTGCGAGATCAACGACGACCCGATGGCACCGGTGTGCGCACGCTGCCGGCGGCTGGCCGAGGAGCTGGGCGACGAGCTGCCGGTGGCCTGGAAGCACCGCAGCGACCGCTACGTCGAGAAGCTGGCCACCCCGGACACCAGCGTCGGCGACCTGGTCGGCGACGTGGACCCGGTGAAGGTCGCCGAGGGTCGCACCCTGGGTGACCCCGAGACCGTGCACTACGGGCTGCTGCCGCGCACCAACCGCGGTGTCTTCGGCATCAACGAGCTGCCCGACCTCGCCGAGCGCATCCAGGTCGCGATGTTCAACGTCCTGGAGGAGCGCGACATCCAGGTCCGCGGCTACTCGCTGCGGCTGCCCATCGACGTACTCCTGGTGGCCAGCGCCAACCCGGAGGACTACACGAACCGCGGGCGCATCATCACCCCGCTCAAGGACCGCTTCGGCGCGGAGCTCCGCACGCACTACCCGCACGAGGTCTCCGAGGAGGTCGTGCTGGTCGCCCAGGAGGCGGTGCTGGTGGCCGACGTGCCCGAGCACCTGCTCGAGGTCGTCGCGCGGCTGACCCGTGGGCTGCGCGAGTCGCCGGCGGTCGACCACCGCTCCGGGGTCAGCGCCCGGTTCGCGATCGCGGCGGCCGAGGGCGTCGCTGCATCTGCTCTGCGGCGGGGTGCCCGCGTCGGCGAGGCGATGGCGGTCGCCCGCATCTGCGACGTGCCGACGGTCGTGCCCATGCTGCTCGGCAAGGTCGAGTTCGAGATGGGCGAGGAGGGTCGCGAGGCCGAGGTGGTGCAGCACCTGCTGCGCGTCGCGGTCGCCGAGACGTTCCGGGACCGACTCGTCGGGCTCGACCTGTCCGGCTTCACCGAGCTGTTCGCCGAGGGGTCGGTGGTCGAGACCGGCGAGCTGGTGCCGGCCGCGGACCTGCTCGACCAGGTGGGCACGGTCCCGGGTCTGTCCAAGGTGCTCGACCGGCTCGGACACGGCGACGACGCCTCGCCGGGCGAGGTCGCGGCAGCCATCGAGTTCGTCCTCGAGGGACTGCACCTGACGCGACGGATCGACAAGGACTCGGTCGCCGGGCGCTCGGTCTACGGCGCCTGAGGTGTCACGCTTCCGCTACGGGCCGTGGCACGACGGGCCCGACCCGCTCGCGCCGCCGTACGACGTGCGCGCGGCCCTCGACGCCGTCGGCCGCGACGTGCTCTCGGGTGGCTCGCTGCGCGAGGCCCTGCGCGACCTGCTGCGTCAGGGGTTCGACGGCAACCGCGGGCTCGACGACCTGGCAGCGAAGGTGCGTCGGATGCGCAACGCGGCGCGTCGGCGCGGTGACCTCGGGGGCACGCTGGACCAGGTGCGGGCCGCGCTCGACCAGGCACTCGCGTCCGAGCGCGACCAGCTCGCCCAGGAGGAGGGCGACGACGCCCGCTGGGCCGAGATGGAGCTCGCCACCGTGCCCGACGACCCGGCGGGGGCGGTCCGGGCGCTGGCCGACTACGACTGGCACTCCGACGAGGCGAGGGCGACCTTCGAGTCGATCCAGGAGATGCTGCGCAACGAGGTGCTCGACGCGCAGTTCGCCGGCATGAAGCAGGCGCTCGAGTCGCCGGACCCGGCCGCCATGCAGGCGGTCAAGGACATGCTCGCCGACCTCAACGGGCTGCTGGGCGCGCACGCCCGGGGGGAGGACACCGAGGACAGGTTCCGCGAGTTCATGGACAAGCACGGCGACCTGTTCCCCGAGCAGCCGGAGAACGTGGACGAGCTGATCGACGCGCTGGCCCGGCGACAGGCGGCGGCCGACCGGATGATGGCGTCGCTGTCTCCGGAGCAGCGTGAGCAGCTCGCGCAGCTGATGAGCGACGCGATGTCCGACCCCGACCTCGCCTCCCAGATGTCGCAGCTCTCCGACAACCTGCGCGCGCTGCGGCCCGGCATGGACCGCGGCCCGGTGGACATGCGCGGGGGCGGTGAGTCCCTGGGCTACAGCGACGCCGTCGAGGCGGTCGCCGAGCTCGCCGACCTGGAGGCGCTGGAGCAGTCGCTCGCGCAGGGGCATCCGGGGGCGACGCTCGACGACGTGGACGTGGACAGCCTCGAGAAGCACCTGGGCGCCGGCGCCGCCGCGGACCTCCGGGCGCTGCGCGAGCTGGAGCGGGAGCTCGAGCGCCAGGGCTTCGTGTCCCGCAGCGACGACGGGCTGAGGCTGACGCCACGCGCCGTACGCCGGCTGGGGGAGACCGCGTTGAAGAGGGTCTTCTCGCAGATGGCCGCGTCGGGAAGCGGGGACCACCAGGACCGTCGCACCGGGTCGGCCGACGAGCTGGTCGGGACCACCCGGCCGTGGGTGTTCGGCGACGAGCTGCCCATCGACGCCGTGCGCACGGTGTCGAACGCGCTGCGCCGCGGCGCGGGCATCCCGGGCCGGCTGCTGGTGGAGGACTTCGAGGTCGTCGAGACCGAGCGGCGCACGACGGCCGCGGTCGCGGTCCTGGTCGACCTGTCGTTCTCGATGGTCCAGGAGGGCCGCTGGGGCCCGATGAAGCAGACCGCGCTGGCGCTCTCGCACCTCGTCGAGACGCGGTTCCGGCAGGATGCCCTGCAGATCATCGGCTTCGACCGCACGGCCCGCCGCATGTCGGCGACGCAGCTCGCCGAGATCGAGCCGGAGTGGGTGCAGGGCACCAACCTCCAGCACGCGCTGATGATCGCGGCCCGTCACCTGCGTCGGCACCCGGACGCCGAGCCGGTGGTGATGGTGGTGACCGACGGCGAGCCGACGGCGCACATCGCCTCGGACGGCTCGCCGGTCTTCAGCTGGCCGCCCACGCACGAGACGCTGCGGGCCACGGTCGGCCAGGTCGACGAGCTCTCCCGCTTCGGGGCGGCGATCAACTTCTTCATGCTCGGCGACGACCCCGGCCTCGCGCGCTTCGTGGACGCGATGGCCCGCCGCGCCGGTGGTCGCGTCTTCACCCCCGACCTGGGCAGGCTCGGCGAGTACGTCGTCGCCGACTACCTCCGCGCCCGCACCGGCAGCCGCTGACCGCCGAGGCGCGCGTTCCTGCGTCCCCCTCCCCGCCGAGGCGCGCGTTCCTGCGCCGCCTCAGGTGAGGTACGTCGGGTTGCGGAGCCTCGCCCGTGCCCGCTCGACGCCGAGGTGCAGCCGCTGCTCGACGTCACGATCAACACCGAAGACGTTCGCCTTGCGGACCCCCTCGACGTCCCAACCGAACCGGTCTCGGAGGTCTGCGCGGCGTGACCGGTCGGCTCGCTCGTCGCGGTGGAACTCCGCCCCGTCGTACTCACAGCCGAAGCGGAGCTCGTCGACGCCGAGGTCGATGCGGTAGATCTCGACCCCGCCAATGCCCACCGAGACCTGCGGCGTCGGTGGGGGCAGGCTGGGCAGGTCGAGCCAGCGCAGTCGCAGCGCGGACTCGCCGGGGGACTCCGCGCGCGGGTCGACCAGAGGCGCGAGCGCGCGCAGCTGTACGACGCCGCGCTGGCCCTTGAACCGCCGCACACCGTCGACGAGCTCATCGGTGTGGAAGGTGCCGTGACGGCACAGGGCGTCCATCCCCCCGAGGGCCCGGTCGCGGTGCACGAGCCGCCCGAGGTCCCACGCGGTCCGGATCGGCGTGGTGACGTTGATGCCACCGATGCGCGTGACGTCGGAGGGGAGGAAGCGGCGTGCGCCGCCCTTGCTGACGCTGTTGCCGAGCCGGGTGTGCGGGTGCCGGTGGAACACCGTGAGCGGGGGCTCGCGCAGATTGTCCCCGGGTGCGTCGATCCCCGTCCAGAACCAGCAGGCCGACCAGTCGGACACCACCGCCGTGTGGGGTACGACGAGTGCCAACGCCTCGGCACGGACCATCCGGCTGTCCACGACCTGCGCAGCGACGTAGACGCCCCTCAGCACGCGGCGGAGGAACTGCCGCCGCACGAGCGTGCGCAGGTGATGGACCGGGACACCGGCTGCCACCGCCTCTCCCAGGGTGAAGGGCCGATCCACGGGGAGCGGGAATCCGTCGTCCAGCAGGGGCAGGTCCAGCCGAGGGATCCAGAAGGTCATCGGAACAGGGTGCAGCGGATCGTCGTCCAGCGTCGTCCGTCGTCCACAGGTCCCGCAGGAGCGCGCGCCTCGGCGGCCTGGGTCCCGCAGGAACGCGCGCCTCGGCTGGGTCAGATGGAGGGGGA
>JBDTXF010000165.1:0-6772 GCA_040006355.1 Nocardioidaceae bacterium
ATGGACTGGGCGGTGAGCCGTTCCCGCTGTACGACGGGGTCGTTGAGCTCCGAATAGGCCGGAGCCAGTTCGACGCCGTTGATGATCAGGTCCCAGGCCTCATTGAGACCTTTCTTGGATCGATGTGATTTCGCAAGTGGCTTGACCGCCGCCGGGTAATCCATGACGAAAGTCGGATTGATCAGAGAATCCTCGACGAGTTGTTCGTACAGTTCCACGACGATCTCCTCGGCTCCCCATTTCGGCTGGAGTTCGACGTCGCGCGCCACGGCATGCTTGCGCAGGATCTCGGCCGTGGTTTCGCAGGTGATCTCTTCCCCGAGCGCGTCGGAGACCAGCTCCAGGATCGGCGCCTGGCGCCAGGGCGCTTCCAGGTCGATCTCGGAGCCGTCGCGTCCGCCCACGACCGTGCGCCCGACCTCGCGGGCAGCGTTGAGGACCAGGTCTCGGGTCAGGTCCATCATCGTGAACTGGTCGCCGTAGGCCTGGTAGGCCTCGAGCATCGAGAACTCGGCCGCGTGGGTCGAGTCGAGGCCCTCGTTGCGGAAGGTCCGGCCGATCTCGTAGACCCGGTCGACGCCGCCGATCATCGCCTTCTTGAGGTCGAGCTCCAAGGCGATGCGCAGCAGCATGTCCTGGTCGAGGGCGTTGAGGTGGGTGCGGAAGGGCCGGGCCGCGGCGCCGCCGTTGGTCAGCTGGAGGATCGGGGTCTCCACCTCGACGAAGCCGCGGGCGTCGAGTGTGGACCGCAGGCTCTTGAGCACGGTGGCCTTGAGGCGGACCATCTCGCGCGCCTCGGGGCGCACGATCAGGTCGACGTAGCGCAGCCGGATGCGTGCCTCGTCGGAGAGCGGCTTGTGCTCGTTGGGCAGCGGGCGCAGCGTCTTGGCCGCCACCGACCAGTCGGTGGCCTGCACGGAGAGCTCGCCGCGGCGGCTGGTCACCACCTCGCCCTGCACGGCCAGCAGGTCGCCGAGGTCGACCAGTGCCTTGAAGTCGGCGAGCGCCTGCTCGCCGACGTCGGCCAGGGACAGCATCACCTGGAGCTCGGTGCCGTCGCCCTCGCGCAGCCGGACGAAGCACAGCTTGCCGGTGTTGCGCAGGAACATCACGCGTCCGGCGACCGCGACCCGGTCCCCGGTCCGGGTGTCGGGCTCGAGCTGCTGCGCGTCGTACGCCGCCCGGATCCCGGCCAGGGTGTGGGTCCGCTCGACGGTCACCGGGTAGGGCTCGACGCCACTGTCGACCAGCCGGTCACGCTTGTTCCGGCGGACCCGCATCTGCTCGGGAAGGTCGTCCTCGGGTGCCAGCTCGCTCATGACGGCCAGCCTAGGCCGTGACGCGCTGACGCCCAGGTCAGGGAGAGGGTGACGGCTACTGGTTGCGGGCGAAGACGATCTCCAGGCCGAGCAGGGTGAGCCAGGGCTGGTGGTCGGTGAACACCGCGCACTCCTCGACCACGAGCGGTGCCAGGCCGCCGGTCGCGATCACGGCCAGGTCCCCGGGCCGGAGCCTGAGCTCGGCCATCATCCGGGCGACGATGCCGTCCACCTGGCTCGCGAAGCCGTAGAGGATCCCGCTCTGGAGCGCCTCGACGGTGTTCTTCGCGATCACCGAGCGAGGGCGCAGGAGCTCGACCTTGCGCAGCTGGGCACCCCGGCGGCCCAGCGCCTCCAGGGAGATGTCGATCCCCGGGGCGATGGCGCCCCCGACGTACTCCCCGCGCACGCTGACCACGTCGAAGGTGGTGGCGGTGCCGAAGTCGACGACGATCGCCGGACCGCCGAAGAGCTGGGACGCGGCGAGCGCGTTGACGATCCGGTCGGTGCCGACCTCGCGAGGGTTGTCCATCAGCACGGGGACGCCGGTCCTCACGCCCGGCTCCACGATCAGTGGGGGCACGTCGCCGTGGTAGATCCGCAGCATGTCGCGCCACTCGTGCAGCACCGACGGCACCGTCGCGCACACCGAGACCCCGCGCAGCGGTCCGGCCGCCGGCGAGTCCGCGAGCAGCCCCTTGAGCAGCACGCCCCACTCGTCGGCCGTGCGCCGCTCGTCGGTCGCCACTCGCCAGTGGTCCACCACGTCGCCGTCGACGAGCAGCCCGATCGTGGTGTGGCTGTTGCCGATGTCGGCGCACAGCAGGGGGGCGGGGCCGGTCACGGCCGCAGGTCCATCGCGACGTCGAGCACCGCTGCGGAGTGCGTCAGCGCGCCCACGGCGATCAGGTCGACCCCGGTCTCCGCGACCTGGCGCGCACGCTCCAGGGTCAGCCCGCCGGACGCCTCCAGACGGGCGCGGCCTGCGGTGACCCGGACCGCCTCGGCCATCGTGGCGGTGCCCATGTTGTCCAGCAGGATCTCCCGGGCCCCTGCCTCGAGCAGCTCGCCGAGCTGTTCGAGAGTGGTCACCTCCACCTGCACCGGGAGGTCGGGGTAGCGCATCCGGACCGCGGCGTACGCCGGGACGACCCCGCCCGCCGCGAGCACGTGGTTGTCCTTCACCAGCGCCTGGTCCGACAGCGTCACGCGGTGGTTGACGCCTCCGCCGCAGCGCACGGCGTACTTCTCGAGGGCGCGGAGCCCGGGCGTGGTCTTGCGGGTGTCGCGCACGTGCGCACCGGTCCCGGACAGGGCCGCGACCCACCGGTCGGTCGCGGTCGCCACGCCGGAGAGGTGGCACAGGTAGTTCAGCGCGGTGCGCTCCGCGGTCAGCAGCGAGAGCACCGGTCCGTGCACGGACAGCAGCATCTCGTCGCGGATGACCCGGTCGCCGTCGGTGACGTGCCAGATCACCTCGGCGCCCGGGACGACCTGTCGGAAGACCACCTCGGCGACCGCCAGCCCGGCGACCACGCCGGCGGCGCGCGCGACGAGGTCGCCCCAGGCGGACGCCCCCGGGTCGAGCGTCGCGACGCTGGTGACGTCCTCGCCCGGGCAGTCCTCGGCGACCGCGCGGGCCACCCCGTCGTACACCTCGCGGGGGTCCAGCCCAGCCGCGGTCAGCTGCTCGAGGAGGGCACCCGGCAGGTCGGCGTAGGACGTCACGCGAGGACCCCGCTGAGCACCGGTCGCACCGACAGCACCGGCCTGCCGTCCTCGAGCGTGATGTCGATGTGCCGGCCCCAGCGAGCGTCGTCGCGGTCCGGGAAGTCCTCCCGCCAGTGCGACCCGCGGGTCTCCTCACGGGCCGTGGCAGCCATCAGCAGGACGCTGGCGACGGTGTGCAGGTTGGTGGTCTCCCAGGCGGAGACGTCGGCCACTCCGGTGGAGCCCAGGCCCACGACCTCCAGCGTCTGCGCGCCCTCGACGAGACCGTCCTGCGAGCGCAGCACGCCCGCGCGCTCGGTCATCACCCGCTGCAGGTCGCCGCGCAGGGCACCCGGCAGCAGGCCCACCTCACGGGTGTCGGGGACCGGCGCCTGGCGCGGCGGCAGCCCGGCGAGGAGCAGAGCCGCGATGCGTCGTGAGAACACCAGACCCTCGAGCAGCGAGTTCGACGCCAGCCGGTTGGCGCCGTGCACGCCCGAGCAGGCCACCTCGCCGCAGGCGAACAGCCCCGGCACCGAGGACTGGCCGTGCAGGTCGGTGGCCACACCGCCGCTGGCGTAGTGGCAGGCCGGCCCGACAGGGATCAGCTCGGTGACCGGGTCGACGCCGTGCGACCGGCAGGTGGCCAGGATCGTGGGGAAGCGCCGCTCCCACATGGCGGCGCCGAAGTCACGGGCGTCGAGCCACACGTGCTCGGTCCCCGTCTCGCGCATCCGACGCATGATCGCCTTGGCCACCACGTCGCGCGGAGCGAGGTCGGCGAGCTCGTGCTGTCCGGCCATGAACCGCACACCGGCGTCGTCGACGAGGAACGCCCCCTCGCCGCGGACCGCCTCGGAGATCAGCGGCTGCTGCCCGCGGGAGGCGGCCCCGAGCCACATCACCGTCGGGTGGAACTGCACGAACTCGAGGTCGCGGAGCACCGCCCCCGCCCGCAGGGCGAGCGCGGTCCCGTCGCCGGTGGACACCGAGGGGTTGGTGGTCGCGGAGAACACCTGGCCCAGGCCCCCGCTGGCGAGGACGACCGCCCGGCACAGCACCGCGCCGACTCCGTCGCGCTGCCCCTCTCCCATCACGTGCAGGGTCACCCCGGCGACCCCGCCGTCGGCACCCGGGATCAGGTCCAGGACCAGCGCGTGCTCGGTCACCTCGATGTCGGGAGCCGCGTGGACCGCCGCGACCAGGGCACGCTGGATCTCCGCCCCGGTGGCGTCGCCACCCGCGTGCGCGATCCGGTCCCGGTGGTGGCCGCCCTCACGGGTCAGCGAGAGCTCACCCGCGTCGGTCTGGTCGAACACCGTGCCCAGCGAGATCAGCTCCCGGACCGCGTCCGGGCCCTCGGTGACCAGCACCCGCACGGCGTCCTCGTCGCAGATGCCGGCGCCCGCCACCAGGGTGTCGAGCAGGTGCTGGTCCGGGGTGTCGCCGGGTCCGAGCGCCGCGGCGATGCCCCCCTGCGCCCACTGCGTCGACCCCGCGCTGAGGATGTCCTTGGTGACGACCATGACCGAACCCGCCTCGCGCAGCTGCAGCGCGGCGGTCAGGCCGGCGATCCCGGACCCGATCACCACCACGTCGGCGTACGTCGTCCAGCCCGGTGCGGGCGCGGCCAGACGTCGGGGCAGGATCACGTCGCCGAGGCTATCGGGTGCTCATGCGTCGAGCTGGATCGCGACGTTGTCGATCAGCCGGGTGCTGCCCACCCTGGCGGCCACCAGCAGACGCGCCTGCCCGGAGGCGGGCGCCTCGGCGAGGTCCGGCGCCGTGAGCGCGAGGTAGTCGAGCTCGACACCCGCCTCCCCCGCGAGCACGTCGTGGGCGGCAGCCAGCACCGCGTCGCCCCCCTGGGGGCCGGCCGTCGCACCGGCCCGCAGCGCCCGCGACAGGGCCGTCGCCGTGCGCCGCTGCGTCTGGTCGAGGTAGGCGTTGCGCGAGGAGAGCGCGAGGCCGCTGTCCTCGCGGACGGTGTCGACGCCACGGACGTCCACACCCAGACACAGGTCCTCGGCCATCCGGGTGATCAGGACCAGCTGCTGGTAGTCCTTCTGGCCGAAGAACGCGAGGTCGGGCCGCACCACGCCGAAGAGCTTCGCCACCACGGTCAGGACGCCGCGGTAGTGGCCGGGCCGGGTGGCGCCCTCGAGGACGTCGCCCAACGGCCCGGGCTCGACGGTGACCTGCGGATCGCCCCCGGGGTAGACCTCCTCGACCGACGGCGCGAAGACCACGTCGGCACCCTGCTCGGCGCAGACCAGCAGGTCGGCCCCGAAGGTGCGGGGATAGCGCTCGAGGTCCTCGCCCGGCCCGAACTGCAGCGGGTTGACGAAGACCGAGACCACCACGACGTCCTGGGGCGAGACCGAGCGGCGGGCGGCGGCCACGAGCTCGGCGTGGCCGGCGTGCAGCGCGCCCATCGTCGGGACCAGGGCGATCCGGCCGCCGGCGCCCCGGGTGGCGGCCAGCGCCGCCGCGAGCTCCGCGCGGGTGCCGGCGACCGCCGGGCGCCGCAGCTCGGTGCGCATGCCGGCGGGGGTGCTCACCTGACCCGGACGCTGCTGGGCGCGGCAGCCATCGCGTCGTTGAGGACACCGACGAGCTTGGCGGCGCGGATCGGCATCAGCCGCCCGTCGAGCACGGCTCGGTTGGCGGTCGCGCGCGCCATCACGACGTAGGACTCCAGCGTGGCGGGCGAGGTCGCGGCGATGTCGGCGACGTGTGCGCGGACCGTCTCGACGTCGCCGCGCACGATCGGGCCGGTGAGCGCGGCGTCGCCGTAGGCCAGCGCGTTGTCGAGGGCCGCGGTGAGCAGCGGCCTCAGGGTGGCGGCCGGGTCGTCGGCTCCGGAGGCGCGCAGCAGGTCCATCGCCTGGGCGACCAGGGTGACCAGGTGGTTCGCGCCGTGCGCGAGCCCGGCGTGGTAGAGCGTCCGCCGGTCCTCCTCGACCCACGTCACGGTGCCACCGAGGTCGGCGACGAGCGACTCGGCGAGCGCGCGGGTGCTCTCGACGGCGGTGACACCGAACACGCAGCCGGGCAGCCGGGCGAGGTCCACGTCGGTGCCGGTGAAGGTCATCGCCGGGTGCATCGCGAGCACGTGGGCTCCCAGCCGGGCGGCGGGCTCCAGGACCCCGACGCCGTGCTTGCCGGAGGTGTGCACGACGTACTGGCCGCGACGGATGGCACCGGAGGCAGCGAGCATGCTGACCACGTTGGGGAGCATGTCGTCGGGCACCGTCAGCAGCAGCAGGTCGCAGGACCGGGCCACCGCGGTCGGCTTGTCGGTGCGCACCCCGGGTAGCAGGGTCTCGATGCGGGTCCTCGACGCAGCCGACTCACCGGCTGCCGCCGTGATCTCATGACCGGCAGCGCGCAGTGCGGCTGCCATGACGGCGCCGACACGGCCGGCGCCCACCACCCCTACACGGGTCACTACCTCATCGCCTTTCGTTCCAGTCCCAGGATCGGGTACCGGACGGTGTGCTGATGTGTGCACACCGAGCCTACGCCGGGCCACCGGGGCCGTCACCAGTCCCCCGGGGTGCCGTGGGTCACAGCCGGCGGCACCGGGCCGGAGCTTCCCCGGCGGACCCGGCCCTAACCTGGGGCGATGACCTCTCTCACCTCGCTGGGGATGCCCGCGGTGCCGCCGCCGACCACCCTGCCGACGTGGAAGCAGGCCTGGGACGCGGCGCTGTACGGCGCGGAGGGGTTCTACCGCCGGG
>JBDTXF010000166.1:0-6766 GCA_040006355.1 Nocardioidaceae bacterium
GTCGTGCACGGCGACAAGGTCGCCGTCGACGCCCTGCTCGACCACCGGGACGTGGCGGCGGTCTCCTTCGTCGGGTCCACCCCGATCGCGCAGTACGTCCACGAGCGTGGCACTCGCTCGGGCAAGCGGGTCCAGGCCCTCGGCGGCGCGAAGAACCACGCCGTCGTCCTGCCCGACGCCGATCTCGAGTTCGCCTCGGACCACCTGGCTGCGGCGGCCTTCGGGTCGGCCGGCGAGCGGTGCATGGCCATCTCGGCGACGATCGCCGTCGGCTCGGTGGCCGACGACCTCATCGAGGTCCTCGACCGGCGCAGCCGGGCCGTCCGGGTCGGTCCCGGCCGTGAGCCGGGCAGCGACATGGGGCCGGTGGTCACCCAGGCGTCGAAGGACCGGATCGTGGACCTGATCACCTCCGGGGAGGAGAGCGGCGCCAAGGTCGTCGTCGACGGCCGCGGCCTGGTCGTGCCGGGTCACGAGAGCGGCTTCTTCGTCGGTCCGACCCTGGTCGACCAGGTGACCCCGGACATGGAGGTCTACCGCGAGGAGATCTTCGGACCGGTGCTCTCGGTGCTGCGTGCCGGCACGGTGGACGAGGCGATCGACCTGATCAACGCGAACCCCTACGGCAACGGGACGGCGATCTTCACCTCGCACGGCGGCGCCACCCGCAGGTTCGTCCGGGGCGTCAAGGTCGGCATGATCGGCGTCAACGTGCCCGTGCCGGTCCCGATGGCCTACCACTCCTTCGGCGGCTGGAAGAGCTCGCTGTTCGGCGAGCACCACGTCCACGGGCCCGACGGCGTGCGGTTCTACACCCAGGCCAAGGTCGTCACCCAGCGGTGGCCCGAGCTGGAGCAGGACGCCTCCTTCGACATGCCGACGGCCAGATAGGGACGTCGCGCACGGCGACCCCGAGGAGACGGACGCCGACCGCCGGTCGCGTGCACCGCTGATGCCTCTGTGTGGACCGATGAGGAAGACGACGACGGAGAGGACGACCTGATGACCAGCGAGACGACCGACCCGACCACCCCCGATGCCGCGGAGGACGGGCCGTTCCCGCGGATGACCCGGACCACGCCGACCCGGCTCTGGAACGACTCCGCGACGCCGTCGGAGCTCTCGCGGGCCATCGGCTGGGGAGCGGTGGGCGCGACCTGCAACCCGGTGATCGCCCTCGGCGCCCTGCGCGGTGACCTCCCGCGGTGGCAGCAGCGCATCCGGGCGTACGCCGAGGAGCACCCGACCGCCACGGAGTCCGACATCGGCTGGGCGATGGTCAAGGAGGTCTCGGTCGAGGCCGCCGCGCTGCTGATGGACGCGTTCACCGAGCACGCCGGCCTGAACGGGCGGCTCTCGGTGCAGACCGACCCCCGGCTCTACCGCGACGCCGAGGCCCTCGCGGCCCAGGCCGTCGAGTTCGACGCCCTGGCCCCCAACGTGATCGTCAAGATCGCCGCCACCGAGATCGGGATCCGGGCGATGGAGGAGGCCACCTACCGTGGCGTCAGCGTCAACGCGACGGTGTCGTTCACGCTGCCCGAGGCGCTGGCGGTGGCCGAGGCCATCGAGCGGGGGCTCGAGCGTCGGGAGGCCGAGGGGCTCGACGTCTCGACGATGGGACCGGTCTGCACGATCATGGTGGGACGGCTCGACGACTGGCTCAAGGCTGTCGCCAAGCGCGACTCGGTCGTCGTGGACCCGGGCATCCTGGAGTGGGCGGGTGTCGCGGTGTTCAAGCACACCTACGAGCTGTTCCAGGAGCGGGGCTTCCGCACCCGCCTGCTGTCGGCCGCCTTTCGCAACCACATGCACTGGAGCCAGTTCGTCGGCGGCGACGTGGTGGTCTCCCCGCCGTTCGAGTGGCAGGTCAGGCTGAACGCCAGCGGCCTCGAGCCGGTCTCGCGCATCGGCGAGCCGGTGCCCGACGCGGTGCTCCGCGCGCTCTACGACTCCTTCGAGGACTTCCGTCGCGCCTACGACGTCGACGGCATGTCGCCGAGCGAGTTCGAGGGCTTCGGCGCCACCCGCAAGACCCTGCGCCAGTTCCTGACGGCGTGCGCGGAGCTCGAGGCACTGGTGCGCGACGTGCTGCTGCCCGACCCGGAGAGGTAGGGCGGCGTCCGGCCGAGCGCGAGCGCACGCCACCGAGGAGGGTCACCACCGCCTCCAGGTGGGTCGTGCCCCGCTCTGCCGCGAAAAAGTTGCGCGCGCCCTGTTCCCCCCCGGACCTGACAGGCGCTAGGTTCGGCGGGCCCGGTCGAGCGCGTCCGGCGTGCCGCAGCTCAGCAACTGTCCCGGGAGTTCAGATGAGCAGAGTCCTCCGTGTCCTGGCCGCGCTCGTCGCGTGCTGCCTCGCCGCCATGACCCTGGCCTCGCCGGGCCAGGCACTCACCAGCGCCGGGCGATCGACGTCGCGACTGAGCCCCGCGCAGGCACGGGCGATGCGGGCCGACGTCACGTCCGGTCGGGCCTCGGCAAGCACCAGCACCCTCGACTTCTGCCGCTCGCACTCGCTGCGGTGCAACGCCCAGCTGCTGGCCAAGGCCGGGACCTCGACGCCGCTGAGCTCGTTCACCCCCTTCGGCTTCGGTGCGAAGGACCTCCAGTCGGCCTACGGCCTGACCGGCGCCGCGAGCAAGACGGGCACGGTCACCATCGTCGATGCGGGTGCCTACCCGACCATCGAGAGCGACCTGAACGTCTACCGGCGTCAGTACGGCCTGCCGCAGTGCCTGAAGTCGACGGGGTGCCTGACCGTGCGCTCCTACACCAACGGCCCCGAGCGCAAGAAGGCGACCACCGAGCTGGGGAAGGAGATCGAGGAGGCGGTCGGCGTCGAGACGGCGCTCGACCTCGACATGGCCTCGGCCGCCTGCCCGAAGTGCAAGCTGCTGCTCCTCCAGCTCCCGCCCATCGACGCGTTCGCCGGGACCACCAAGCAGCTGCACGCGGCCGAGGACCACTTCGCCACCGCCGTGCAGACGGCCAAGACCCGAGGCGCCAGTGCGGTCAGCATCAGCTACGGCTACCCCACAGACGACTACGACGCCACCGGCTCCCCGGCCAAGAAGATGAACGTGACCGGGATGGCGGTGACCGCCTCGACCGGTGACTACGGCTACAACGGCCTCTTCCCGGCGTGGCCGCAGGTCCTCCCGTCCGTGGTCGCCGTCGGCGGCACGGAGCTCAGCCAGTCACCCGGAGGGGCCTGGAACGAGGCGGTCTGGGACGCGGGCGGCAGCGGCTGCTCGGCCGGGCTCACGCCTGCGGCCTTCGGGCAGCCGGCCGCCATCAGCAAGCTCTGCAACGGCTACCGTGCGGGATCCGACCTCTCAGCGGTGGCCGACCCGCAGACCGGGGTGGCGGTCTACGACACCTACGCGCCGGCGGACAACTTCCCCTATGAGTGGATCGTCGTCGGTGGCACCAGCGCCTCCTCGCCGCTGGTCGCCGGCATGTACGCCCGAGCAGGCGTTCCCGCCGGTGTGCACGGCCCCAACAAGGTGTACGCCGCGCCCGCCTCGTCCTTCCACGACATCGTGGCGGGTGGCAACGCACCGCGTGGCGTGTGCTCCGCGGACGGGGTCAGCGAGCGGCTCTGCGCGGCCGGCACCGGCTGGGACGGACCGACCGGTCGGGGAACCCCCAAGGGCCTGCTGACCTTCCAGTAGCCGCGACGGCGCGTGCTGCCGGGTCGCGCCGGCGCGGCAGCCGTCTGGGAGGATCGGGGGATGCGCAAGCAGGAGCCCGAGAAGGTGGTGGCCCGGAACAAGCGGGCCCACCACGACTACCACCTCGAGGGCACCTGGGAGGCCGGGATCGTCCTGCAGGGCACCGAGGTGAAGTCACTGCGTGCCGGACGGGCCTCGCTGGTGGACGGCTTCGTCGACATCGACGGCAGCGAGGCGTGGCTGCTCAACGTGCACATCCCGCCGTACGCCCAGGGGACCTGGACCAACCACGGGAGCCGCCGCAAGCGCAAGCTGCTGCTGCACCGCTCGGAGATCGACAAGCTGGAGCGTCGCGTCAGCGAGAGCGGGCTGACGATCGTCCCGCTGCGGCTCTACTTCCACGACGGCCGCGCGAAGGTCGAGATCTCCCTCGCTCGCGGCAAGAAGACCTGGGACAAGCGGCAGGCGCTCGCCGAGAGGCAGGCGGTGCGCGAGGTCGAGCAGGTGGTGGGGCGTCGCCTCAAGGGGATGACCGACTGACGGCGACCGTGCCACATCGGTGAAACACGGACGGTCCAGACTGGGCCCATGACGGTCAACCAGAGGGACGAGCTCACCACCGAGCAGATGATCGAGGCCGACCGGCGGGCGCCCGACGTGGCGCAGTTCGGCGGTGGGGTGTCCTCCGACGAGCAGCACACCGCGCTGCGGGCATCCGTGCGACAGCTCGGCGGCCTCCTCGGGGAGGCGCTGACCCGGCACGAGGGGGCGGACCTGCTCGCCCTGGTGGAGCGGGTCCGCGCTCTGGCCCGCGAGGCCGACGACGAGCCGCTGCACGACCTGCTCGCCGACCTGGACGCCGAGACGGCGGTGCTGCTGGCGCGCGCCTTCACGGCGTACTTCCAGCTCGTCAACGTCACCGAGCAGCTGCACCGTTGGCAGGAGCTGACCAGGGGGGCGGTCGGTCCGCTGGCGGCCACCGCGGGCCGGATCGGCGCCGCCCTGGAGGCCGGCACGGTCGACCGCGAGCTGGTCGTCTCGGTGCTGGGCCGGCTGGAGTACCGCCCGGTCTTCACCGCCCACCCGACCGAGGCGAGCAGGCGGTCGGTGCTCGAGCTGCTGCGCCGGATCGCCGAGCTGGTGCACGCGGCCGAGGACCCGCGGCGGCCGGCGGCGGACGTGCCGCGCGCAGAGCGCCGGCTGGCCGAGCTGGTGGACCTGCTCTGGCAGACCGACGAGCTGCGGGTGGCCCGCCCCGAGCCCAAGGACGAGGCCCGGACCGCGATCTACTACCTGCAGACGCTGGCGACCGCGGTCGTCCCGGACCTGCTCGGAGAGCTCGACCGGGCGCTCGCGCTGGTCGGGATCACGCTCCCGGCCGACGCGCGGCCGGTGCGCTTCGGCACCTGGGCCGGCGGCGACCGCGACGGCAACCCCCACGTCACCCCGGCCGTCACCCTCGACGTCCTGGGCCTGCAGCACGAGTTCGGCCTCCGCGTGCTGGTCACCGAGGTCGAGGACCTGCTCACCGAGATGTCGCCGTCGACGCGCGTGGTCGAGGTGACCGACGAGCTCCGGGCCAGCCTCGAGAGGGACGCCGAGGCGCTGCCGATCACCTACGAGGCGGTCAAGCGGCTCAACGCCGAGGAGCCCTACCGGCTCAAGCTCAGCTTCGTGCGGGTCCGGCTGACCCGCACCCGGGACCGCTTCGCCCACGACACCGCCCACGAGCCGGGGCGCGACTACCTCGGCTTCGGCGAGCTGGTCGCGGACCTCGCGCTGGTGCGCGACTCGATGCTGGCCGGTGGCGACGAGCTCACCGGCAACGGCGCCATCCTGCGGCTGATGCGCACCGCCACCGCCGTCGGGATGGGCCTGGCCACCCTCGACATCCGTGAGCACAGCGACAAGCACCATCGGGCGCTGGCCGAGCTCTACGAGCGGCTCGAGGAGCTCCCCTCGCCGTACGCCGAGCTGGAGCGCCCTGAGCGGATCGCCCTGCTGTCCCGCGAGCTGGCCGGGCGCCGGCCGCTCGTCGGGGCCGGGCGGGCCGGTCTGGGGGAGGCGGCCTCCGCCTCGCTCGACCTCTTCGGCACGATCCGCCGAGCCCTGGACACCTTCGGCGAGGAGGTGGTGGAGACCTACATCGTGTCGATGACCCACGACGTCGACGACCTGTTCGCCGTGGTCGTGCTGGCCCGCGAGGCCGGGCTGGTCGACACCGGGAGCGACACCGAGCCGGCCACCGCGCGGATCGGCTTCGCTCCGCTCTTCGAGACCGTCGCCGAGCTCGAGGCGGCCGGACCGCTCCTCGCGGCACTGCTCGAGGACCCGTCCTACCGCCGGGTGGTGGCCGCCCGCGGTGACGTCCAGGAGATCATGCTCGGCTACTCCGACTCCTCGAAGGACGCCGGCATCGCCGCCTCGCAGTGGCAGATCCACCGCGCGCAGCGCGCCCTGCGCGACGTCGCCCGCGAGCACGGCGTCGTGCTGCGGCTGTTCCACGGCCGGGGCGGGTCGGTGGGCCGCGGCGGTGGCCCGACCGGTGAGGCGATCCTGTCCCAGCCCTACGGGAGCCTGGACGGGCCGATCAAGATCACCGAGCAGGGCGAGGTGATCTCCGACAAGTACACCCTGCCGGAGCTCGGCCGGTGGAACCTGGAGGGTGCCCTCGCGGCCGTGCTCGAGGCCTCGGTGCTGCACCGGACGTCCCTGCTGCCCACGGACGTCCTGGACGGCTGGAACGCCACCATGGATCTGGTGGCCGGCAGCGGCCAGGTGGCCTACCGCGCCCTGGTCCGCGACCCGGACCTGGTGCGCTTCTTCGTGGCGGCCACCCCGGTCGACGAGCTCGGCAAGCTCAACATCGGCTCGCGGCCGTCCAAGCGTCCCGGCGGCGAGGGCGGTCTCGACGACCTCCGCGCGATCCCGTGGGTGTTCGGCTGGACGCAGTCGCGGATCATCCTCCCCGGCTGGTACGGCGTCGGCAGCGGTCTCGCCGCGGCGCGCGCCGGGGGGCGGGGCACGATGCTGCGAGAGATGTACGGCTCGTGGAGCTTCTTCCGCACGTTCCTGTCCAACGTGCAGATGAC
>JBDTXF010000167.1:0-6739 GCA_040006355.1 Nocardioidaceae bacterium
CGGCGACGTGCCACACGCAGACGCCCATCACGAACTCGACCGGGACGTGCCCGGTGCGCAGCAGGGTGTAGAAGTCCTGCACGTTCAGGTGGCTGGAGAACGGCGCTCCGTCCGGGCGCCGCATCGCGCCCGGCTCGGTCTTGGAGATCACCGCGGTCCCCACGGCGATGAACTCGATGTGCTCCGCGCTCAGGCCGTGCCGGCGGAACGTCAGTCGGGTGCCGACCACCCCGTCGGCGCCGACCTGCTCCGCCTCCGCGAGCATCCGGCCCATCGCGTTCATCCGGGCGGTGTACATCGCCTGGGAGAGCACCTGCAGCTCGGTGGACTGCCGGAGGTTCTGCGCCTGCCAGCCGATGTGGAACACCGAGCTGCCCATCACGAACTCCAGCGGCCGGAAGCCGGCCGAGTCGAGCAGCGCGAACTCGCTGACCGAGAGGTCGGAGGTCCAGACCTTGCCCACCTCCCCCAGCCGTGCAGATGCCACCTGGTCGGGGTGCAGATCCGTCATGTCGTTCCGTTCGGGTCGTGGGTCTCAGACGGTACGCCTCGCCCTCTCGCGGCCCTGTCGCGCGAGTGGGGTGGGCATCACTAGGCTGTCGGGGTGACTGACTCCCCCGCGGTGAACGACGTGTCCAAGACGGCCAGCGTGGCCTACGACGCAGCTCTCGAGGTGATCGCGTCGGTGGAGCCCAGGATCGCCGAGGCCACCCGCGCGGAGCTGCGCGACCAGCGGAGCTCCCTGAAGCTGATCGCCAGCGAGAACTACGCATCGCCCGCGGTGCTGCTGACGATGGGCACCTGGTTCAGCGACAAGTACGCCGAGGGCACCGTGGGACACCGGTTCTACGCCGGCTGCCAGAACGTCGACACCGTCGAGTCGCTGGCCGCCGAGCACGCGCGCGAGCTGTTCGGCGCGCCGTACGCCTATGTCCAGCCGCACTCCGGCATCGACGCCAACCTGGTCGCCTTCTGGTCGATCCTGGCGCACCGGGTGGAGTCGCCCGCGCTCGAGCGGCACGCCGTGAAGAACGTCAACGAGCTCACCCCCGAGGACTGGGAGACGCTGCGCCGCGAGCTCGGCAACCAGCGGATGCTCGGGATGTCCCTGGACTCCGGTGGTCACCTGACGCACGGCTTCCGGCCCAACATCAGCGGCAAGATGTTCAACCAGCGCTCCTACGGCACCGACCCGGAGACCGGGCTGCTCGACTACGACCGGGTCCGCGCCGCCGCGCAGGAGTTCAAGCCGCTGGTGCTGATCGCCGGCTACTCCGCCTACCCGCGCCGGGTGAACTTCGCCAAGATGCGCGAGATCGCCGACGAGGTCGGCGCGACCCTGATGGTCGACATGGCGCACTTCGCGGGCCTCGTCGCCGGCAAGGTGTTCACCGGCGAGGAGGACCCGGTGCCCTACGCGCACCTCACCACCACCACCACGCACAAGTCGCTGCGCGGCCCCCGCGGTGGGATGGTGCTCGCCACCGAGGAGTACGCCGACTCCGTCGACCGTGGCTGCCCGATGGTCCTCGGCGGTCCGCTGTCGCACGTGATGGCCGCCAAGGCGGTGGCCTTCGCCGAGGCGCGCCAGCCGAGCTTCGCGACGTACGCCCAGAACATCGCGGACAACGCGAAGTCCCTGGCCGAGGGCTTCCTGACCCGTGACGCCACCCTGGTCACCGGCGGCACCGACAACCACATCGTGCTGCTCGACGTCTCGTCGTTCGGGCTCACCGGACGCCAGGCCGAGTCGGCCCTGCTCGAGGCCGGCGTGGTCACCAACCGCAACTCGGTCCCCGCGGACGTCAACGGCGCGTGGTACACCTCCGGCATCCGACTCGGCACCCCGGCGCTGACCACCCGCGGCTTCGGCCGCGACGAGTTCGACAAGGTCGCGGAGCTCGTCGTCGACGTGCTGGCCCACACCACGGCGGGCACCACCAAGGCCGGCGCCCCGTCCAAGGCGACGTACGCCCTCGCCGACGGAGTCGCCGACCGGGTCAAGGCGGCCTCGGCCGAGATGCTCGACAAGCACCCGCTGTACCCGGGCCTCGAGCTCACCTGACCCGCCCCACCCTCCCCGCCGAGGCGCGCGTTCCTGCGTCTCCCCTCCTCCGAGGCGCGCGTTCCTGCGTCGACCGGTCACGTCCGGCAACGCAGGAACACGCGCCTCGGCACGTCTTTGGGCACAGGAACGCGCGCCTCGGCGAGAGGGGGAGGCAGGGTGGTGGCAGGGTGAGGGCAGGGTGAGGGCAGGGTGAGGGAGTGGAGCGTCAGGGCAGGGGGGTGGCGCGGGCGACGATCGAGGCGAGGTCGGTGCCGCGGGGCAGGGTGCCCAGCGTGCCGCCGTACTCCGTGCCGAGGCGGGTCGCGCAGAAGGCCTCGGCCACCGCGGCCGGGGCGTGCCGGACCAGGAGCGCGCCCTGCAGGCAGGCAGCCATCCGGCCGGCCAGCCGTCGTGCGCCGGCCTCGAGCTCGGAGGTGTCGGCGAGCGACTCGAGCACCGACTCGATGGCCCGGTCCAGGCGATGGTCGACCCCGCGGGCGAGCCCTACCTCGACGATCCAGGCGTTCAGGGCCTCGGGCTCGCGCGACAGTGCCCGCAGCACGTCGAGGGCGTTGACGTTGCCGGACCCCTCCCAGATCGAGTTGAGCGGCGACTCACGGAACAGCAGCGGCATCCCGGACTCCTCGACGAAGCCGTTGCCCCCCAGGCACTCCAGCGCCTCGGCGACCATCATCGGCGTGCGCTTGCAGACCCAGTACTTCGCCAGCGGCAGCGCGATCCGCCGGAAGGCGGCTTCGTGCGGGTCGTGGGCGTGGTCGACCGCGGACGCCAGCCGCATCGCCAAGGCGGTGGCCGCCTCGGACTCCACGGCCAGGTCGGCGATGACGTTCTGCATCAGGGGCTTGTCGCCCAGGACGCCGCCGAAGGCCGACCGGTGGGCCACGTGCCAGGACGCCTCCGCGAGAGCTCGCCGCATCAGGGACGCCGAGCCGAGCACGCAGTCCAGCCGCGTCGCCGCCACCATCTCGATGATCGTGCGCACGCCCCGGCCCTCGTCGCCGAGCCGCCGGGCCCAGGTGCCCCGGAGCTCCAGCTCCGCCGACGCGTTCGATCTGTTGCCCAGCTTGTCCTTGAGGCGTACGACGTCCAGCCGGTTGCGGCTGCCGTCCGGGAGGACGCGAGGCATCACGAAGCAGGTCAGACCGTCCGGCGCCTGCGCGAGGACCAGGAACAGGTCGTTCATCGGCGCGGAGGTGAACCACTTGTGCCCGTCGAGGGTGTACTCCCCGTCGACCGAGGTCGGCGTCGCCGTGGTCCGGTTGGCGCGCACGTCGGAGCCACCCTGCTTCTCGGTCATCCCCATGCCGGCCAGGGCGCCGGTCTTCTCCTCGGGGGCGCGCACCCCGGCGTGGTAGGACGTCGAGGCGAGCCGTGGCGTCCACTCCTTCGCGATCGCGTCGTCGGCCCGCAGCGCCGGCACCGCGGCGTACGTCATGGAGAGCGGGCAGCCGTGTCCGGGCTCGGTCTGCGACCATGCGAAGAAGCCGGCGGCCCGGCGTACGTGCGGGTGCGGCGCGTCCGAGGTCCAGGGCGCGGCCTGCAGCCCGTAGCCCACGCCGCGCTGCATCAGCCAGTGCCAGGACGGGTGGAAGCGCACCTCGTCGATGCGGTTCCCGTAGCGGTCGTACGTCGTGAGCTCCGGCTCGTGCCGGTTGGCGAGCATCCCGTGCTCACGTGCCTCCGCGGAGCTCGCGACCGCCCCGAGCCCGGTGAGGTCGTCCACGACGGCCTCCGACGCGTGCCGCTGCACGGCCTCGACGAGCACCCGGTCGGAGGTGACCGTGTTGTGGTCGACGAGGGGCGGTGCCTGGTTCGTGGCTGCACGGATGTCGGCGGACATGTCGTTACCGTAGGGCCATGTCGGTGAAGGCGCAGAGCGTCCCCGCGCCAGGGGCCGGGCGCTGGCACATCGCGCGTCACACGGTGTGGCGACTGGTCGTGTCCACCGTCGGCTCCTGCTTCCACAACCGGGTCACCGGACTGGCCGCGGAAGCGGCGTTCTTCGCCCTGCTCTCCTTGCCACCACTGCTCTTCGCACTCGCGGGCTCGATCGGCTACGTCTTCGAAGGCTTCAGCCCGACCCAGCTCGGGGACGTGCGCCGCTCGATCCTCGACGTCAGCTCTCGGGCGCTCACGCCGCAGACCGTCGACACGATCGTCCGGCCGATGGTGAACGAGGTCTTCCGCGGTGGCCGCTTCGACGTGATCTCGGTCGGCTTCATCCTCGCGCTGTGGTCGGGCTCGCGGGCGCTGAACGTCTTCGTCGACACGATCACCATCATGTACGGCCTCGGCGGGCACCGGGGGATCGTGCGGACCCGGATGCTGTCGTTCTCGCTCTACGTCATGGGGCTGCTGACCGGGGTGGTGACCATCCCCCTGGTGGTCGCGGGTCCAGGTCTGGTCAGGCGGGTGGTCCCCGCCCGGCTGGATCTCCTCAACGAGCTCTACTGGCCGACCGTGGTGCTCCTGTGCGTCTGCTTCCTCGCGACGCTCTACCACGTCTCGGTGCCGGTGCGGACGTCATGGCGGTTCAACCTCCCGGGCGCGGCGCTGACCATGCTCATCTGGGTCTTCGGCTCCTACCTGCTGCGCTGGGCGCTGACGAGTACGGCGAAGGGGTCGACCTCCATCTACGGCCCACTGTCGGCGCCGATCGTGGTGATGCTGTGGCTCTACCTGCTCTCCCTCGCCGTGCTGATCGGGGCCGCCCTCAACGCGTCCTTCGACCGGCTCTGGCCCGAGAAGGAGACGGCCCGGGCCCGCATGGAGGTGGTCCGGCGGCTGAGGATCTCCGCGCTCGTCCCCACCCTGCGGCGCGACGAGGAGGAGCAGGAGCGGTTCGACGACCTGCAGCCCGCGGAGACCGACGACACGGTGGCGCTCGAGGGACTCGACGAGCCGGTCCGGCGTCGACGGCGGTGAATTCGGGTGCGGTCGTCGAGCGGACCGCCGTACATTCTCAGCTGTGCTGGAGCGGATCGGACTCGACGCGGACCTGGCCCGCGAGGCTGCCCGGTGGGCCACCGCGTCCGACGCGTCCGTGGGGCGGGTCGTCCGCGTGGACCGGGGGCTGGTCTCGGTGCTCACCGAGACCGGACCGCTCCGCGCGAGCGTTGGTGGCGCTCTGCTGGGCCGGATGGCCGCCGACCCGCTCGAAGGTCCGTGCACGGGTGACTGGTGCCTGCTGCGGGACTGGCCCGACCATCGCGTCACCCTCGAGCGGCTGCTGCCCCGTCGCACCGCCATCGTGCGCGCGGTCGCGGGGGAGCAGTCACACGGGCAGGTGCTCTGCGCCAACGCCGACATCGCGGCGCTCGTGGTCGCCCTGCACCCGCTCCCGGTCCTGTCCAAGGTCGAGCGCCTGGTCGCTCTTGCCTGGGAGAGCGGCGCCCGTCCCCTGGTGCTGCTCACCAAGGCGGACCTGGTCGGCGACGCACAGCACGTCGCCGAGGACGCCGCGGAGGCGGTGCCGGGCGTGGAGGTGCTGACGCTGAGCGTGCCCACCGGCGAGGGCGTCGAGGAGCTGCGTAGCCGGATCGACGGACGGCTGACCCTCGCGCTGCTCGGCAGCTCGGGTCACGGCAAGTCCTCCCTCACGAACGCCCTGGTCGGGGCGGAGGTCCTGACCACGCGAGCGATCCGCGAGGATGGCCGTGGGCGGCACACGTCCGTACGCCGTGAGCTGGTGCCCCTGCCGACCGGCGGAGCCGTCATCGACACACCAGGGCTGCGTGGCGTCGGCCTTGTCCACGCCGACCAGGGGCTGGCCCGGACGTTCACCGACGTGGAGGCACTCGCGGCAGGCTGTCGCTTCCACGACTGCCGGCACCGGACGGAGCCCGGGTGCCGGGTGACCCAGGCGATCGCGGACGGCGACCTGTCGCCCCGCCGTCTCGAGAGCTGGCTGCACCTGCAGCGTGAGCTGCGGTGGACGGCCTCGCGCACCGAGGCGCGGCTGCGCGCCGAGCTCGCCCGCGAGCGCCGACGCCGGATGCGCGAGTCGGGCGGCTCGCGGCCCTGAGCGCGGCAGCCGGTGCGACGACGCCGCGGTGACGTACATTCGGCCCGTGCCTGACACCGCCGCCGAGGACACCCGAGGACGGGTCCGGCTCCCGGAGAGCCGGCGCTCGCCGGTGTGGTCGCTGACCCTGCGGCTGTTCCTCGCGATCGGCATCCTCAGTCTCACCGTGGCAGTGGTCTACTTCGACCGCCTCGGCTACGTGGACAATGCGGACCCGACGCGCAAGGTCGATCTGGTCGACGCGATCTACTACACGACCGTCACCCTGAGCACCACCGGGTACGGCGACATCGCGCCGTACCAACCGCACACCCGGCTGATCAACGCGTTCCTCATCACCCCGCTGCGGATCGCGTTCCTGGTCCTCCTGATCGGCACCACGCTCGAAGTTCTCGCGACCCAGGGCCGCGAGATGGTCCGGATCTCCCGATGGAGGAAGAGCATGGATGACCACGTCGTCGTGATCGGCTACGGCACCAAGGGCCGCAGCGCGGTCGCGACGCTGAAGAACAACGGCGTCAGCACCGAGCGCATCGTGGTGGTCGACCCGAGCAGCATCGCCCTGGGGGAGGCGCACGCCGACGGTGTGGCGGTCGTCACCGGCGACGCCACCCGGCGCGAGGTGCTTCGGCGGGCGCACGTCGGGA
>JBDTXF010000168.1:0-6724 GCA_040006355.1 Nocardioidaceae bacterium
TGCTGATGCTCGACCAGCTGGTGCTCTACCAGGACGCCGGCCCGCTGGTCCCCGCGCTGCACTCCTACTGGCTGGCCGTGCACGTGCTCGCCGCGGTGATCGCGTCCGGGGCGTTCGCCGTCGGCGCGCTGACCCTGGTGCTGTTCCTGGTCAAGGACCGTGCCGTGCGCCGCGGCACGCTGCGCCCCCGCGGCTACCTCTCCCGGCTGCCCGCGCCGATCGCCCTGGAGCGGGTCGCCTACCGGGTGAACGCGTTCGGCTTTCCGATCTGGACCTTCGCGGCGCTGGTCGCGGGGCCGATCTGGGCGGAGTACGCCTGGGGCAGCTACTGGAACTGGGACCCCAAGGAGGTGTGGGCGTTCATCACCTGGGTGATCTACGCCGCCTACCTGCACGCCCGGGCGACCGCCGGCTGGAAGGGCAAGGCCGCCTCGGTGATCGCGCTGGTCGGGTTCGCGTCCCTGCTGTTCAACTTCGTCGGGATCAACTACTTCTTCGGCGGCGGGAGCATGCACTCCTACGCCGGCTGACCGACCCCGCGACCCGCGACCCGGCGCGTCTGCACGTCTCGACCGCGCTGACCCGGCGCGTCTGCACGTCTCGACCGCGCTGACCCGGCGCGTCTGCAGGTCTCGCTCAGTCGGTGTTGGGCTTGTCCTGGTCGCGGCGGCGCTGCCGCCGGTTGAGGTCCCGCAGGAAGTCCTCGTCGTCGTCGGGCGCGACGGTTCGCGGGGTCGGGCGGGGCGGCTGCCGCCGGCTCGAGGGCGTGGAGCCACGGCGGCGCTCGAGGAGCCAGAAGACGGTGTAGACGAGCGCTGCGAACACGATCACGACGAGCAGGAACTTACCCACACCCTCAGCCTAGGCACGTCCGCAAGCCGGTCGTGAGGGTAGCGGGCAAACTCACAGGTGAACGCACCCCCGAGCCGTCCTGCGACAGCGGCGATTAGGCTGCTGGCCATGAAGGAGTTCGCGGTCTACACCCTGGCGCGGATCGGTCTGTTCCTCGCCTCGTTCGTGGTGATCGCGGGTGTGTGGACGCTGTCCAGTGGCACCCTCGTGGTGATCTGGCCGCTGCTCATCGCGGCGGTGGTGTCGGCGGTCGCGTCCTACTACCTGCTCCAGGGCCCGCGCCGGCGGTTCGCGGCGCGCGTCGACGAGCGCGCCTCGAACATCGCGCGGCGCTTCGAGGAGTCCCGCGCCAAGGAAGACCAGGACTAGGTGGCTCCGCAGCGACCGCCCGGCAGCTGTCGCGAGCAGCACCACCGGCGCGACCGGACCTGGGTCAACGAGGCGGTGCGCAAGGTCGAGGCGGACAGCAACCGCTCCGCCGACACCCACCTGCACGTGTTCCCGCTGCCGGAGTCGTGGGACGTCGACCTCTACCTCAAGGACGAGTCGGTGCACCCGACCGGCTCTCTGAAGCACCGGCTGGCGCGCTCGCTTTTCCTCTATGCGCTCTGCAACGGGTGGATCGATGAGGGCACCACGGTGATCGAGGCGTCCTCGGGCTCGACCGCGGTGTCCGAGGCCTACTTCGCGCGGCTGCTCGGACTGCCCTTCGTCGCAGTGATGCCGGCGTCGACCTCGCGCGGCAAGATCGACCTCATCGAGTTCCACGGCGGGACGTGCCACCTCGTCGAGGACCCGCGCACGATGTACGACGAGGCGCGGCGGCTGGCGAGCGAGACCGGCGGCCACTACATGGACCAGTTCACGTTCGCCGAGCGGGCCACCGACTGGCGGGGCAACAACAACATCGCCGAGTCGATCTTCGAGCAGCTGTCCCTGGAGCGGCACCCGGTCCCGGCCTGGGTCGTGGTCGGAGCGGGCACCGGCGGCACCTCCGCGACGATCGGGCGGTTCATCCGCTACCGCCGCTACGACACCCAGGTCTGCGTCGTGGACCCGGAGAACAGTGCGTTCTTCGAGGGCTGGTCGTCCTCGGACCCGGCCTTCACCCTGCCGGCCGACGGCCGCAGCTCGCGCATCGAGGGCATCGGCCGTCCGCGCGTCGAGCCGTCGTTCATGCCCGACATCGTCGACGCGATGGTCTCGGTCCCCGACGCGGCCTCCGTCGCGGCGATGCGCTGGTGCTCACGGGTGACCGGCCGGCTCGTGGGCGGCTCCACGGGCACGGCGATGTGGGGCGCGCTGCGGCTGGTCGCCTCGATGCGGGCCGCCGGCACCCCCGGCAGTGTCGTGACGCTGCTGTGCGACGGCGGGGAGCGCTACGCCTCGACCTACTACGACGACGCCTGGCTCGCTGCGCAGGGCATCGACATCACGCCGTACGCCGTGACGCTCGAGCGGTTCTATGACACCGGCGAGTGGTCCGAGCCCGGCTCCTGAGCAGCGCCTCAGAGGGAGGCGACGAGCAGGCCGACGAAGACGCCGGAGGCATAGAGCAGCTCCGCGAGACCGGTCCGCTGCAGGACCGGCACCAGGTCACGGCCGGCCGCGCCGGTGAGCACGATCCGCACCGCGGGCACCGCAGGAACCACCAGGGCGAGGCCGAGCAGCGCGAGCCGCGAGGTGTCCAGCGCGACCCCGACCAGGGCGACGACCGCGACGCCGACCAGCAGGGCGTACAGCCCCCGGGTGCGGGCGTCCCCGAGCACCACGGCGAGCGTGCGCTTGCCGGAGGTCGTGTCGGTGGGGATGTCACGCAGGTTGTTGGCGACCAGGATCGCGCAGGCCAGCGCGCCGACCCCGACCGCGGCGTACCACCCGGCCAACGGCAGCGTCGCGGTCTGGACGTACGTCGTGCCCAGCACCGCGACGAGTCCGAAGAACACGAACACCATCACCTCGCCGAGCGCGTGGTAGCCGTAGGGCACCGAGCCGCCGGTGTAGAACCAGGCCGCCACGACGGCGAGCGCGCCGACGAGCACCAGCCACCACGTCGTGGTCGCGGCGAGCGCCAGGCCGGCGAGGACCGCGATGCCGAACGCGGCGAAGGCGGCCGCCTTGACCGACCGGGGCGAGGCGACCCCCGACCCGACCAGCCGCAGCGGACCGACCCGGTCCGCATCGGTGCCGCGGATCCCGTCGGAGTAGTCGTTGGCGTAGTTGACCCCGACCTGCAGCGCCAGCGACACGATCAGCGCCAGTGCCGCCTTCCACCAGACAGCGTGGTCCACGTAGGCCGCGACCCCGGTCCCGGCGAGGACGGGGGAGACGGCCGCGGGCAGGGTGCGGGGGCGAGCGCCTTCGAGCCACTGAGCAGGGGTTGTCACAGTCCGGGATTCTCGCAGGCATAGCGTGTCCCCTCGTGAGCAGGGCAACGAGCGCCGGCCTCGACCCGGTGCACGGGAGCGCCGAGGAGATCTTGGCGCTGCTCCGGGCCTGGGACATGGAGCAGGACCCGGACCCGCTGGTGGTCGAGACGTCCGGATCGACGGGAGAGCCCAAGCGGGTGGTGCTGTCGCGTGCGGCGATGCGCGCGTCGGCGGACGCCACCCATGCCCGCCTCGGCGGCCCCGGTCAGTGGCTGCTCACCCTCCCGCCGGCGTACGTCGCGGGGCTGCAGGTGCTCTTCCGCTCGGTCCGGGCCGGCACCACGCCGGCGGAGTCCGTGACGGAGCTGACCGGTGGGCGGCGGTATGTCTCCCTGGTGCCCACCCAGCTCGCCCGGTTGCTCGACACGGACGTCGACTCCTGGCGCGGCTTCGACGCCCTGCTGGTCGGCGGCGCGCGCCTGGAGCCCCGGCTGCGCGAGCGGGCCGAGGATGCCGGGCTGCGGGTGCACGCGACCTATGGGATGAGCGAGACGTGCGGCGGCTGTGTGTACGACGGTCTTCCGCTGGACGGCGTCCGGGTGGTGGTCGGCGACGACGGGCGGGTCCGGCTCGGCGGCGCGGTGCTCTTCGACGGCTACGACGGGCAGCCCGACCTCACGGCGCAGACGCTGGTGGACGGCGAGCTGGTGACCGCGGACCTGGGCCGCATCGCGGACGACGGCCGGCTCGAGGTGCTCGGGCGCGTCGACGACGTGGTGGTGTCCGGCGGGGTGAACGTCCCGGCGTCCGTGGTGGCGCTGAGGCTGCGCGAGCACCCGCTGGTGCGCGAGGCCGAGGTCGTCGGTGTCCCGGACCAGGAGTGGGGCCAGAGGGTCGTCGCGGTGGTGGCGGGCGAGGTGTCGCTCGCCGAGCTGAGGGACTGGGTCGGTGAGCGGCACCCGCGCTCGTGGGCGCCGCGCCGCGTCGTGCACGTCGACGCCCTGCCCCTGCTCCCCAACGGCAAGGTCGACCGGCTCGCGGTCCAGGCGCTGGTCCCCGCATGAGGCCGCACGTCTTCTCCATCGCGATGCGCACCCGCTTCCGGGGGATCACCGTCCGCGAGGGCGTGCTGCTGCGTGGCGACGCGGGCTGGGGGGAGTTCAGCCCCTTCCTGGAGTACGACGCGCGCGTCGCCGAGCGCTGGCTGCGCGCGGCGCACGAGGCGGCCGACGACGGCTGGCCCGCGGCCCTGCGCGCGAGCGTCCCGGTCAACGTCACGGTTCCGGCGGTCGGCCCCGAGCACGCCGCCGCGATCGTGGCGGACAGCAGCGGCTGCCGCACGGCCAAGGTCAAGGTCGCCGAGCCGGGACAGACCCTCGCCGAGGCGGAGGCCCGGCTCGAGGCGGTCCGCGAGGCGCTGGGCCCCGCCGGCCGGATCCGGGTCGACGCCAACGGGCTGTGGAGCGTGGACGAGGCGCTGGTGGCGATCCCGCTGCTCGACCGCGCCGCCGGCGGCCTGGAGTACGTCGAGCAGCCATGTGCCTCCGTGGAGGACCTGGCCGTCGTGCGTCGCAAGGTGTCGGTCCGGGTCGCGGCCGACGAGTCGATCCGGCGGGCCGAGGACCCCTACCGGGTGCGGGACCTCGAGGCCGCCGACATCGCGGTGCTCAAGGTGCAGCCGCTGGGCGGGGTGCGCGCCTGCCTGCGGATCGCCGAGGACATCGGCCTTCCGGTGGTGGTCTCGAGCGCGCTGGAGACCAGCGTGGGCATCGCCGCCGGCCTGGCCCTCGCCGCGGCGCTGCCCGAGCTGCCGTTCGCCTGCGGCCTCGCGACGGTCCAGCTGCTCACCGAGGACGTGGTCGCGCACCCGCTGCTGCCGCTCGACGGCGAGCTGACCGTCATACGCCCCGAGGTCGACCCGGTGGCGCTGGCCCGCACCGCCGCGTCGGGCGACCGTGTCGCGCACTGGCAGCGCCGGATGGCCGCGATAGGGCAGGATCACCGGTCATGACGCCCGCGAACGCCTCGACCGCGATGGCGTCGACGCTCGTCGACGAGCTGGTCCGGTGCGGGGTGCGCGAGCTCGTGCTCGCGCCGGGGTCCCGCAGCGCGGCGCTGGCCTTCGCCGCCTACGACGCCCAGGACCGCCTGCGTCTGCACACCCGCATCGACGAGCGCTCGGCGGGCTTCCTCGCCCTCGGGCTGGCGCGCACGAGCAAGCGACCCGTGGTGGTGGTGACGACCAGCGGCACGGCGGTCGCGAACCTGCACCCGGCCGTGCTCGAGGCCTCGCACGCCGGGGTGCCCCTCGTGCTGGTCACCGCCGACCGGCCGGCGCGGCTGCGCGGCAGCAACGCCAACCAGACCACCGACCAGGTGCGGATCTTCGGCGGCGCGGTGCGCGACCACGCCGACCTGCCCGCCGCGCACCCCGGCAGCGGCGAGGTCGAGCGGCGACAGGTCGCGGGCTGGCGCGCCCTGGCCGCCCGCGCCGCCGCCACCGCCCGGGGGCGGCTCGGCGGACGACCCGGGCCGGTGCACCTCAACGTGCAGTTCGAGGAGCCGCTGACCCCAGGAACCGGGGACGGCTGGGGGATCGCCCTGGACGGCCGGACCGAGCAGGAGCCGTGGATGGCGCCGGGTCGGCCGTGGCGCGCGGAGCCCGACGACCTGGACCCGGTGCCGCGCACGGTCGTGGTGGCCGGTGACGACGCGGGACCGCCCGCGCGACAGCTGGCCGAGACCGCCGGGTGGCCGCTGCTGGCCGAGCCGACGAGCGGGTCGCGCACCGGTGCGTCGGTGATCCGGACCTACCGGCTGCTGCTGGCCGACGACGAGCTGGCCGGTCGCATCCAGCGGGTGGTGGTCTTCGGCCACCCGACGCTGTCCCGTCCGGTGAACCGGCTGCTGGCCCGTGACGACGTCGAGGTGGTCTCGGTGACCGGTGCCTCCGGCTGGTCGGACCCCGGCCTGCACGCGAGCCGCGTCGTGCACGCCGTGACCACGCCCCCGGCCGACGTGGACGCCTGGGGCCAGGAGTGGCGGGAGCGGGACCTCGCGCTGTCGGTCCGGCTCGACGGGCTGCTCGCCGGGCGCGGCGTGCTGACCCCGCACCAGGTGGCTGGTGCCGTGAGCGCCGCGGTACCGCCCGGAGGGCTGCTGTTCGTGGGGGCGTCCAACCCGGTGCGCGACCTCGACCTGATGGTCGCGCCGTACGCCGTGGGGGACCGGCGCATGCTCGTCGGCAACCGGGGCCTGGCCGGGATCGACGGCTCGGTGTCGAGTGCCGTCGGGGTCGCGCTCGGGCGCTCGCACAGCACCCGCGCGATCGCGCTGCTCGGCGACGTGACCTTCCTGCACGACGCGAACGGGCTGGTGCTCGGCCCCGACGAGGACCGTCCCGACCTGACCGTGGTGGTCGTCAACGACGACGGCGGCTCGATCTTCGCCGCTCTCGAGCAGGGGTCGGAGCGGCACGGCGCGTCCTACGACAAGCTGTTCGG
>JBDTXF010000169.1:0-6720 GCA_040006355.1 Nocardioidaceae bacterium
CGCGGGCCTTGGCGATCGCCGCCTCGACGTTGCCGCCGGTGCCGGCGCCCGCGGAGTCGAACTGCCAGAACGCCGACTTGTTGGTGCCAAGCTCGGGGTGGGCCAGGACCTTGTCCTCGGCGGACTCGCGCAGGTCCAGCGCCGCCGGCAGCTCCTCGTAGTCCACGTCCACCAGCTCGGCGGCGTCGCGGGCCTCCGCGGCAGTGCGCGCGATCACGACGGCGACGATCTCGCCGGCGAAGGCGACCCGGTCGACGGCGATCGAGGGGTGGTTGGGGGTGACCTGGTCAGTGGTGATCGCCCAGGCGTTGGGCAGCCCGCCCTGCTCGTCCTTGACGTCCTCGCCGGTCAGCACCATCACCACGTTGGGTGACCCGAGAGCATCGGCGGTCTCGATGTGGGTGATCATCGCGTGCGCGAACGGGCTGCGCACCATCGCGAGGTGCAGCATGCCGGTGAGCTGGATGTTGTCGGTCCACTTGGTGCGACCGGTGATCAGCCGCTGGTCCTCCTTGCGGCGACGGGCATTGCCGATCTCCAGCCTGGGCTGGGTCGGCTGGTCCTCGGTGACGGTCATGAGGCGCTCCCTTCGAGGGCGTCGCTCTTGGACTCCTGGCCCGAGGCGGTCTGCACCGCACGCACGATGTTGTGGTAGCCGGTGCACCGGCACAGGTTGCCCTCGAGGCCGGCGCGGATCTCGTCCTCCGACGGCTTCGGGTTGTCGTTGAGCAGGTCGATCGACTGCATGATCATGCCGGGCGTGCAGTAGCCGCACTGCAGGGCGTGGCACTCGTGGAAGGCGGCCTGCATCGGGTGCAGCTCGCCGTCCTTGGCCAGCCCCTCGACGGTGGTGACCTCCTGGCCGTCGACCTGGACGGCCAGCACGTTGCACGACTTCACGCTGCGGCCGCCGAGGTGCACGGTGCAGGCGCCGCAGTTGCTGGTGTCGCACCCGACGACGGTGCCGGTCTTCCCCAGCTGCTCGCGCAGGTAGTGGACGAGAAGCATGCGTGGTTCCACGTCGTCGGAGTAGTTCGCTCCGTCGACGGTGACACTGATCCGGGTCATCTAGTCTCCTGGGCCCCTGCGGGCATCGCGGGTGCGGTTCGCCCCGATCGTTGCTGCTTTGATCACTAGAGACAAGGGTCACAGGAGTTGGGTCCTCGGGCCCCGTCCGAAAGGACAGGAGGCGACGGGCCGCCTCAGAGGTTCTCCTCGACCAGCCGGACGACCTCGGACCGCCCGAACGCGCGAGGGTGGTTGCTCGAGACGGCATCGGCCAGCGCCCCGTCGGCGATCGCCTCGACCTGCTCGCGCCGTACGCCGAGCGCGCCGAGCGGGTGCCGCGCCCCGACGGCGTCGGCGAGCTCGCGCACCGCATCCACGGCCGCCTCGGGTGCCACCTCGCTCGTCGCGTCCAGCCCCATCGCCCCGGCCACCCGCCGGTAGGCGGGCCCGGCGACGCCGAGGGACCCGGTCATCACGTCGTCGAGGACCGCGGTCAGCGCCAGCCCGTGGGCCGCGCCCGTGTGGTTGGTGATCGCGTGCGCCAGACCGTGCACCAGGCCGAGGCCGCTGATCGACAGGGCGAGCCCGGCGAGGTGCGCCCCGACCAGGAGCGCGGACCGGGCCTCCAGGTCCGAGCCGTCGGCGACCGCCCGGGCCAGGTGCGCGCTGACCAGGGTCACCGCCTCGGTGGCGTAGGCCGCGGAGACCGGGTTGGCGCCCCGCGAGGCCAGCGACTCGATGCCGTGAGTCAGGGCGTCCATCCCGGTGGACGCGGTGACCCCGGCGGGCAGCCCGAGGGTCAGCTCGGGATCGAGCACGCAGAGCACCGGCTGCACGCTCGCGTGCCCGAGGTAGACCTTGCAGTGGGCGACCCGGTCCTCGATCACCCCGAACCCGTTCGTCTCGGCGCCGGTGCCCGCGGTGGTCGGCACCGCCACCACCGGCAGTCCCGGGTGTCGCGGGGTGACGGTGTGGTCGTAGGTGCGGGCGCTGCCCTCGTTGACGGCGAGCAGCGCGATGCCCTTGGCGGCGTCCAGCGCCGACCCTCCCCCGACTGCCACGACGACCGCGTCGCCGAAGGCCCGGGCCTGGTCCGCCGCCGCGTCGATGTCGTCGGTGGACGGGTTGGGGTGCACCCCCGCGAACACCTCGCTGACCAGACCCGCCTCGGACAGCAGGCCCAGCACCCGGTCGATGATGCCGGTGGCGGGCATCCCCCGGTCGGTGACCACGAAGGCCCGACGCCGACCGAGTCCCGACACCGCCGCCGGGAGCCGGTCCAGGGCGCCCGCGCCGTACTCGATCCGGCCGTGCGGAAGCAGTGAGAAGCCGGCCTCCCAGGACCCCGTCATCGGACCCGCCACCTGTCCATCGCCTCGTCGTCGAGCACCACGCCCAGGCCGGGCCGGTCCGGCACGACCACGCAGCCGTCGTCGTCGATCCCGACCGGCTCGGCCAGCATGAAGTCGCGTCGCTCCGTCGTCCAGCCGTCCGGGTCGAAGGGGACCTCGAACCAGGGTCCGGCACCGACCCCGGCTGCCACGTGCAGGTTGGCCAGCAGGCCGATGCCGTTGGTCCAGGTGTGCGGGGTGAAGGCCCGGTTGCGGTGCAGGGCGAGCTCGGCGAACGTGCGGCAACGCGACATCCCGAGCGAGAGCACGACGTCCATCTGGTAGACGTCGAGCGCGTCGTGCTCGAGCAGCCTCAGCGCGTCGGCGAAGGTGGCCAGCATCTCCCCTCCGGCGACCCGCACGCCCGTCGCGCGCCGCAGGTCCACCAGCCCGGCGAGGTCGTCGTACGGCAGCGGCTCCTCGACCCAGAACACGTCGAGCTCCTCGAGGCGCGCGACGATGCGGCGCACCGCCTTGGTGTCCATCGCCGGGGCGACGTCACCGGCCATCCGCCAGGACTGGTTCAGGTCCACCAGGAGCGTGAAGTCCGCGCCGAGCGCCTCCCGCACGCCCTGCACGGCGCGCAGGCCGGCGTCGAGGTCGTCGCGGGCGATCCTGACCTTCATCGCCCGGAAGCCGAGCTCACGGCCGCGCAGCGCGGACTCGACGCGCTCCTCGGGGGTCTTCAGCTCGCCCGTCGACATGTACGCCGGGAGGCGGGTCGTGGTGTTGCCGAACAGCCGTGACACCGCGACGCCGTGGACCTGACCGACGATGTCCCACAGCGCGGCCTCGAGCGGCCAGAAGCGGCCGGCGTGGAAGTTGATCGTCTCGATGGTGCGGACGTGGCGCGCGATCTGGGTCGGGTCGGTGCCGACGAAGAGGCCCTCGAACGCCCCGAAGCCGTCCATGGTGTCCCCGGACCCGACTCCGACCAGGCCGTCGTCGGTGTGCACCTTCACCACGGTGGCGTCCACGTGGTGCCGGGGCTCGGGGTCCCACGCCGCACGGAACGGCGGGTCGAGGTCCAGCCGGAGCCGGTCGAGCTCGATCCGGGTGATCTTCACGAGGCCCAGGCTAGGGGCAACCAGCGCGCGTCAGTGGTGGATGCGCCCGTCCATCGACGCCAGCCGCTCGCCGTTGCCGCCCCACCGCAGCGCGATGATCTCGGCGGCGATGCTCACAGCGGTCTCCTCCGGGGTGCGGGCACCGAGGTCCAGGCCGACCGGCGAGGACAGCCGGGCCAGCTCGTCGTCGGTGAGGCCGGCCTCCTTGAGCCGGGCCATCCGGTCGTCGTGGGTGCGGCGGGAGCCCATCGCCCCGACGTAGGCCACCTCGGTCTCCTTGAGGGCGACCTCGAGCAGCGGCACGTCGAACTTCGGGTCGTGGGTCAGCACGCACAGCACCGTGCGCTGGTCGATGCGGCCGGCCTCGATCTCCTCTCGGAGGTACTTGTGCGGCCACTTCACGACCACCTCGTCTGCGGACGGGAACCGGGTGAGGGTCGCGAACACCGGGCGGGCATCGCAGACGGTCACCCGGTAGCCGAGGAAGTTGCCCATCCGCGCGACGGCTGCGGCGAAGTCGATGGCGCCGAACACGAGCATCCGGGGCGGCGGAGCGAACGACCAGACGAAGACCCGCATGCCCTCGCCGCGGCGCTCCCCGTCGGGGCCGTAGCCCAGCGTCTGGTTGTGCCCCGAGGCGAGCATGCCCAAGGCGTCGTCGGCCACGGCGGCGTTCGCCCGGTCCGAGCCGAGCGAGCCCGACACGGTGGGAGCGTGGCCCGTCTCCCCGGGACGTACGACGATCCGCTGGCCGACCCACGACGGGTCCGGATGGTCCACCACCGTGGCCACCGCCACCGGGCGTCCCGCGTCCACGTCGTCGGCGATCGACCCGAGCTCGGGGAAGGTCTGCTGGTCGATCTTCTCGACGTAGACGTCGAGGATGCCGCCGCAGGTCAGCCCGACGGCGAAGGCGTCGTCGTCGCTGACGCCGTAGCGCTGGAGCCTCGGGTCGCCGGCCGCGACCACCTCCTGGGCGAGCTCGTAGACCGCGCCCTCCACGCAGCCACCGGACACCGACCCCACGGCCTCCCCCGACGGGCCCACCAGCATCGAGGCACCCGGTGGCCGGGGTGCCGACCGGAAGGTCGCGATCACGGTGCCGACCCCGACGGTCCTGCCGTCGCGCCACCAGCGCATCAGCTCGGGAAGTACCTCACGCATGTGCGACCACCTCGATCAGGTCCGCGAAGGTGGCCAGCGAGTGACCGGCCACCAGCTCGTCAACGTAGGGCAGGGCCGCCACGATTCCCTGCTGGACGGGAAGGTAGCCGGCCTTCCCGACGTGCGGGTTCACCCAGACCACCCGGTGGGCGACCCGGTGCAGCCGTTGCATCTGCTCGCCGAGGAGGGCCGCGTCACCGCGCTCCCAGCCGTCGCTGAACACCACGACGACCGCGCCGCGGGCCAGGCCGCGCTGTCCCCAGCGGTCCATGAAGATCCGGAGGTTCTCGCCGAGCCGGGTGCCACCGGACCAGTCGGGCACGGTCTCCCCCGCCGCGACGATGGCCCGCTCGGGGTCGCGCATCCGCATCGCCCGGGTCACCCGGGTCAGCCGGGTGCCCACCGTGAACACCTCCACGGCTGCGTTCGCGGTGCCGGTCGAGGACCCCGGGTGGCTGAAACGGTGCGCCAGCCGGAGCAGCGCGTCGGCATAGGCGCTCATCGAGCCGGACACGTCGACCAGCAGCACCACCCGTCGCGCGCGGGTCGCGCGTCGCCGCCAGGCGATCTCACCAGGCTCCCCCATCCGCTTGAGCATCAGCCTCAGGGTGCGGCCCGCGTCCACGTCGCCGCGGTGCCAGGCGGTCTGCCGGTGGGCGGGACGTCGCGGCGGCCGCGGACGCAGCGTCGCGAACATCGCGGCCAGCCTGGCCTTCTCCGCAGCCGGCATGTCGGCGATGTCGCGGGTGCGGAGCACCTCGGACTCGCTGGCCATCGCGTTGAGCAGGTCGTCATCGACCTCGGCGGCACCCTCGCCGGCATCGGTCTCCAGGGCCGCCTGTGCCACCGTCGGCTGGTCCGCGCGCGGTCGGTTGACCGGGTGGTCCCGGGCGTGGAACCACGCAGTGAACACCTCGTCGTAGCGGTCCAGGTCGTCGGGTCCCGAGCAGAGCGTCGCGCGCCCCGCCCAGTACGTCGCGCGCTGGTCGTCGAGCCCGACCAGCGCGGTGGCCCGGAGGTAGGCCTGGCTGCGGTCCTGGGTGACCGGCACTCCCGCGGCCCGCAGCGCCCGGGCGAACCCGAGCAGCAGCTCGTCGGCCTCGTGCAGCAGCGGTGTGAAGGACCCGGTCATGCGCTCATGCCGACAGCATCCGGTCGAGCGCCTGCCGGACCCGCTGGGCGTCCTCGCGGTACTTCACCACGGCCCCCAGCGTCCTGGCCGCGTTCTCCACGTCGAGCTCGCCGGCCCCGAGCGCCGCCAGCGCCTGCGCCCAGTCCAGGGTCTCGGCGACGCCGGGCGGCTTGAGCAGCCCCTCCGCCGTACGCAGCCGCTGGACGAGGGTGACCACCTGGCGGGCCAGGGTCTCGGAGACCTCGGGGGCGCGGGTGCGGACGATCTCGATCTCGCGGTCCAGTCCGGGGTGGTCGACCCAGTGGTAGAGGCAGCGTCGCTTGAGCGCGTCGTGGAGCTCGCGGGTGCGGTTGGAGGTCAGGACCACGATCGGCGGGGTCGCAGCCGTGATGGTGCCGAGCTCGGGGATGGTCACCTGGTAGGTCGAGAGCACCTCGAGCAGGAAGGCCTCGAACTCGTCGTCGGCGCGGTCGATCTCGTCGATCAGCAGCACCGCCGGGCTCTCCCGCAGCGCCCGCAGCACCGGGCGGGCCAGCAGGAACCGCTCGTCGAACAGCGACTGCTCGGCCGCGTCCGCGTCGGTCACCGCACCACCTCCGGCCGCCTCCAGCGCGCGCAGGTGCAGGATCTGGCGCGGGAAGTCCCAGTCGTAGAGCGCCTGCCCGGCGTCGATGCCCTCATAGCACTGCAGCCGGATCAGGGGTACGTCGAGCGCCGCGGCGAACGCCTCGGCCAGGGCGGTCTTGCCGGTGCCCGGCTCACCCTCGAGCAGGAGGGGTCGGTGCATCGCCAGCGCGAGGTAGCCGATCGTCGCCAGCGACTCGTCGCACAGGTAGCCGGTCTCGCCGAGCCGCTCGGCCAGCTCCTCCGGCGTGCCTGGCATGTGGGGCTCGCCGGGTGCAGGGGGCTCGCCGGGTGCAGGGGGCTCGCCGGGTGCAGGGGGCTCGCCGGGTGCAGG
>JBDTXF010000170.1:0-6708 GCA_040006355.1 Nocardioidaceae bacterium
GGTGCCGAGAACATCGGCTCCATGGGCACCGACACGCCGGTCGCGGTGCTGTCGTCGCGGCCCCGCCTGCTGTTCGACTACTTCGCCCAGCTGTTCGCCCAGGTCACCAACCCGCCGCTGGACGCCATCCGCGAGGAGCTGGTCACCTCGCTCTCGGGGATGATCGGTCCGGAGTCCAACCTGCTCGAGCCCACCCCGGTGTCCTGTCGCCAGCTGGTGCTGCCGTTCCCGGTGATCACCAACGACGAGCTCACCAAGATCCGCCACATCAACCGCGACGGTGACCTCCCCGGCTACGCCACGCACGTCTCGCGCGGCCTCTACCCCGTCGAGGGTGGCGGCCCGGCGCTCGCCGAGCGTATCGACGAGGTGTGCGCCGAGGTCTCCGAGGCGATTGCCCAGGGGGCGCGCATCATCGTGCTCTCCGACCGGCACTCGACCGCCGAGCTGGCGCCGATCCCGTCGCTGCTGCTGACCGGGGCGGTGCACCACCACCTGGTCCGCGAGAAGACCCGCAGCCAGGTCGGCCTGGTGATCGAGGCCGGTGACGTCCGCGAGGTGCATCACGTCGCACTGCTGATCGGGTACGGCGCGTCGGCGGTGAACCCCTACCTCGCGATGGAGACCGTCGAGGACCTGGCTCGCGACCGCTACTACGTCGACGTCGAGCCCGAGCAGGCCGTCAAGAACCTCCAGCGGTCGCTCGGCAAGGGCGTGCTCAAGGTGATGAGCAAGATGGGCGTCTCCACGGTGGCCTCCTACACCGGCGCGCAGATCTTCGAGGCGCTCGGCCTGGCCCAGCCGCTCGTCGACCGGTACTTCACCGGCACCACCAGCAAGCTCGGCGGGATCGACATCGCCACGGTCGCCGAGGAGGTCGCCCAGCGGCACCGCAAGGCCTACCCCGTCGACGGCCTGCCGCCGGCGCACCGGTCGCTGGACATCGGCGGGGAGTACCAGTGGCGTCGCGAGGGCGAGCCGCACCTGTTCGACCCCGAGACGGTGTTCCGGCTCCAGCACTCCACCCGGACCGGTCGCTACGACATCTTCAAGCAGTACACCGCCCGCGTCGACGAGCAGTCCAAGCGGCTGATGACGCTGCGAGGGCTGTTCTCGTTCAAGGCCGGCCGCGATGCGGTGCCGATCGAGGAGGTCGAGCCGGTCGCCGCGATCGTGAAGCGGTTCTCCACCGGGGCGATGTCCTACGGCTCGATCAGCGGCGAGGCGCACCAGACGCTGGCCATCGCGATGAACCGGATCGGTGGCAAGTCCAACACCGGCGAGGGCGGCGAGGACGCTGACCGGCTGCACGACCCGGAGCGCCGCAGCGCCATCAAGCAGGTCGCCTCCGGCCGCTTCGGGGTGACCTCGGAGTACCTCACCAACGCCGACGACATCCAGATCAAGATGGCGCAGGGCGCCAAGCCCGGCGAGGGCGGCCAGCTGCCCGGCAACAAGGTCTACCCCTGGGTGGCCAAGACCCGGCACTCGACACCGGGCGTCGGCCTGATCTCGCCGCCGCCGCACCACGACATCTACAGCATCGAGGACCTCGCCCAGCTGATCCACGACCTGAAGAACGCCAACCCCTCGGCCCGGGTGCACGTCAAGCTGGTCGCAGAGGTCGGGGTCGGCACGGTCGCGGCGGGGGTGTCCAAGGCGCACGCCGACGTGGTGCTCATCTCGGGTCACGACGGTGGCACCGGCGCGGCGCCGCTGACGTCCCTCAAGCACGCCGGCGGTCCCTGGGAGCTCGGACTCGCCGAGACCCAGCAGACGCTGCTGCTCAACGGCCTGCGCGAGCGCATCGTGGTGCAGGCCGACGGCCAGCTGAAGACCGGCCGCGACGTGATCGTCGCGGCACTGCTCGGTGCGGAGGAGTTCGGCTTCGCGACCGCTCCACTCGTCGTGTCGGGCTGCATCATGATGCGCGTGTGCCACCTCGACACCTGTCCGGTGGGCGTCGCCACCCAGAACCCGGTGCTCCGCGAGCGCTTCGCGGGCAGGCCGGAGTTCGTGGTGAACTTCTTCGAGTTCATCGCCGAGGAGGTCCGCGAGCTGCTCGCCGAGCTCGGGTTCCGCACCCTCGAGGAGGCCATCGGGCACGCCGAGCTCATCGACGCCGCCCAGGCGGTGAGCCACTGGAAGGCGACCGGCCTCGACCTGCGGCCGATCCTGCACGTGCCCGAGCTGCCCGAAGGGGCCTCACTGCACCACACCACCGGCCAGGACCACGGCCTGGACAGGGCGCTGGACAACGAGCTGGTCGCTCTCGCCCGGGACGCGCTGGAGAGCGGTGAGCCGGTCCGCGCGCAGGTCAGGATCCGCAACGTCAACCGCACCGTCGGGACGATGCTGGGCCACGAGGTCACCAAGCGCTACCGCGGGGCCGGGCTGCCCGACGGCACGATCGACATCACCTTCACCGGGTCGGCCGGCCAGTCCTTCGGCGCCTTCGTGCCCCGCGGGATGACCCTGCGGCTCGAGGGCGACGCCAACGACTACGTCGGCAAGGGGCTCTCGGGGGGCCGGATCGTCGTCCGTCCCGACCGGGCCGCCACCTTCCCGGCCGAGGAGCAGATCATCGCCGGAAACGTGATCGGCTATGGCGCCACGTCGGGGGACATCTTCCTGCGCGGCCAGGTCGGCGAGCGGTTCTGCGTGCGCAACTCCGGAGCCACCGCCGTCGTCGAGGGGGTGGGCGACCACGGCTGCGAGTACATGACCGGTGGCCGCGTCGTGGTCCTCGGACCGACCGGGCGCAACTTCGCGGCCGGCATGTCCGGCGGGGTGGCGTTCGTGCTCGACCTGGACGAGGGCCGCGTCAACACGGAGATGGTGGAGCTCGCACCCGTCGACGGCGACGCGGCCGACGAGCTCGAGGCGATCGTGCGCGCGCACCTCGAGGAGACCGGCTCGCCGGTGGCCGGGGCGCTGCTCGAGGACTGGTCGGCCGCCGTGCGCCGCTTCACCGAGGTGATGCCGCGCGACTACAAGCTGGTGCTCGCCGCCAAGGAGAAGGCCGAGGACGAGGGTCTCTCCGACGACGAGACCGCGACCCGCATGATGGAGGCGCTGCATGGCTGACCCGAAGGGCTTCCTCAAGAGCGGCCGCGAGGTCGCCGAGCGGCGCCCGGTCGACGAGCGCGTCAACGACTGGCACGAGGTCTACCCCGGTGGGGCCGGCCGCGCGCTGCTGCCGATCATCACCGAGCAGGCCGGTCGCTGCATGGACTGCGGCATCCCGTTCTGCCACCAGGGCTGCCCGCTCGGGAACATCATCCCGGAGTGGAACGACCTGGTCTGGCGCGACGACTGGGACGGTGCCATCGAGCGGCTGCACGCAACCAACAACTTCCCGGAGTTCACCGGCCGGCTGTGCCCGGCACCGTGCGAGACCGCGTGCGTGCTCGGGATCAACCAGGACCCGGTGACCATCAAGAACGTCGAGGTCGCCATCGTCGACCGTGCCTGGGAGTCCGGCGCGGTGCGGCCCCAGCCGCCGGAGTGGCTCACCGGCAGGACGGTCGCCGTCGTGGGCTCCGGCCCCGCTGGTCTCGCCGCCGCCCAGCAGCTGACCCGCGCCGGTCACACGGTCGCGGTCTACGAGCGTGCCGACCAGCCTGGCGGCCTGCTGCGCTACGGCATCCCCGAGTTCAAGATGGAGAAGCTGGACCTCGAGCGGCGGCTGGACCAGATGCGCCGCGAGGGCACGGTCTTCCGTTCGGGCGTCGCGGTCGGCACGGACGTGACCGGAGCCATGCTCGTCGAGCGCTTCGACGCGGTCGTGCTGGCGATGGGCTCCACGGTCGCCCGCGACCTGCCGATCACCGGGCGCGAGCTCGGTGGCATCCACCAGGCCATGGAGTTCCTGCCGCAGTCCAACCGGGCCTCGCTCGGTGAGCAGGTCGAGGACCAGATCACCGCCGAGGGCAAGCACGTGGTGATCATCGGCGGCGGCGACACCGGCGCGGACTGCCTGGGCACCTCGCACCGGCAGAAGGCGGCCTCGGTCACCCAGCTCGAGATCATGGGGCACCCCGACGACAGCCGTCCCACGGGCCAGCCGTGGCCGACGTACCCGATGATCTTCCGGGTCTCCTCGGCGCACGAGGAGGGCGGGACGCGGGTGTACTCGGTGTCCACCCAGGAGTTCCTCGGCGACGACGACGGCCACGTCAGGGCCCTGCGCCTGGTGGACGTCGAGATGACGGACGGCAGGTTCGCCGAGGTGGAGGGCACCGTGCGGGAGATCCCCGCCGAGCTGGTGCTGTTCGCGATGGGCTTCACCGGACCCGAGCAGGACGGCGTGGTCGCCCAGCTCGAGCTCGACCTCGACCAGCGCGGCAACATCGTCCGCGACGACGCCTACATGTCGACCCTGCCCGGGGTCTTCGTGGCCGGGGACGCCGGCCGTGGCCAGTCCCTGATCGTCTGGGCGATCGCCGAGGGTCGGGCTGCCGCTGCCGCCGTCGACACCTACCTCACCGGCTCCACCACGCTGCCCGCCCCGATCCCGCCGACCGAGCGCCCGCTCGTGGTCTGAACGGTGCCCGAACAGCCCCTGCTGGTGCCCGGGCGGCCACATCTTGGAACGATCCAGTCCCGGTCGCAGGTGACTCACCGGTAGCCCAGTAGGGTCGATGCGTGCGTAGAGCAAAGATCGTCTGCACCCTGGGTCCAGCGGTGAACACCCCCGACAAGATCCGGGCGTTGGTGGACGCCGGCATGGACGTCGCCCGGATGAACCTCAGCCACGGGTCGTACGCCGACCACGAGCTGGTCTACCGGATGGTGCGGGAGGCCTCGGACCAGAGCGGGCACGGCGTCGGCATCTTCGCCGACCTCCAGGGCCCCAAGATCCGGCTCGGCCTGATCCCCGGCGGACCGGTCCTGCTCCTGGACGGCCAGGAGTTCACGATCACCACCCGCGACATCCCCGGCGACGTGACCATCTCCTCCACGACGTACAAGGGGCTGCCGGGTGACGTACGTCCCGGCGACCCGATCCTGATCGACGACGGCAAGGTGCGCCTCGAGGTGCTGTCGGTGGAGGGCAGTGAGGTGCTCACCCGGGTGCGCGTCCCGGGCCTGATCAGCAACAACAAGGGCATCAACCTCCCGGGTGTGGCGGTGTCGGTGCCGGCGCTGTCGGAGAAGGACATCGAGGACCTGCGCTGGGCACTGCACATGACCGTGGACTTCATCGCGCTGTCCTTCGTGCGCTCCGCGGCCGACGCCGAGGACGTCCGCGCGATCATGCGCGAGGAGGGCGTGGTGCTGCCGATCATCGCCAAGATCGAGAAGCCGCAGGCGATCGAGAACATCGAGGAGATCGTCGACGCCTTCGACGGGTTCATGGTCGCTCGCGGCGACCTCGGCGTGGAGTGCCCCCTGGAGGACGTCCCCTTCCTGCAGAAGCAGGTCATCGAGGTCGCCCGCCGACATGCCAAGCCGGTGATCGTCGCCACCCAGATGCTCGAGTCGATGATCTCCTCGCCGCGCCCGACCCGCGCCGAGGCCTCCGACGTTGCCAACGCGGTGCTCGACGGCGCCGACGCGGTGATGCTGTCCGGGGAGACCAGTGTTGGAGCGTTCCCGATCGGCACCGTCGAGGTGATGGCCCGGATCATCGAGTCGACCGAGGACCACGGCCTGGCGCGGATGGCCGCCATCAGCTGGGAGCCGCGCACCCGGGGCGGCGTGATCGCCAAGGCCGCCGCCGAGGTCGCCGAGCGGGTCGGCGCGAAGTACCTCGTCGCGTTCACCACGAGTGGTGACTCCGCCCGTCGGCTCTCGCGCTACCGCGGCTCCATCCCCATGCTGGCGTTCACCCCGGTGCCGGTGGTCCGCTCGCAGCTCTCGTTGTCGTGGGGTGTGGAGACCTTCCTGGGCGAGCGGGTCGAGCACACCGACGAGATGGTCCGCCAGGTCGATGAGCACCTGCTCCGCGTGGGACGGGTCAAGGAGGGTGACCTGGTGGTGATCATCGCCGGTGCGCCTCCGGGCATCCCGGGCTCCACGAACGCCCTGCGCATCCACCGGATGGGCGACGCGATCAACGAGGTGGCGCCCGCCTACCACCGCCCGGAGTAGCCGGGCCACACGGGCGGCTCCGGACGGGGTGCCCCGGGTGGGACTCGAACCCACACTGGACGGTGTTTGAGACCGCGTTCTCTGCCGATTGGAATACCGGGGCCGACCGGCGCACAGACTAGCGGACCGGTCACGCCGGGCGCGTTCGCGTCCACCGGGTCACGAGCACCCCGTGGCATCTCCTGGTCATTGTCGAGCAATGCAGGGGTGTTCACCCTCGGGCCAGGGACGGTGGACATGACGTGCGACGAGAGCCACACGGCCTGATCGGGCCAGCAACACTCCCTGGACAGCGCGCGGATCGGGCACCCACAGCGCCCGATAGCCCACTCATGCCCGCTCCCCGCCGTATAGCCTGGACCGCGTGAGTGGACACCAGGCCGAGCCCGTACGTCGGGTGGTCATCGCCGAGGACGAGGCGCTGATCCGTCTCGACCTCGCCGAGATGCTCGCCGAGGAGGGCTACGACGTCGTCGGGCAGGCGGGCGACGGGCAGACCGCGGTCGAGCTCGCCGAGCTGCACCGTCCCGACCTCGTGGTGCTCGACGTGAAGATGCCCAGGCTGGACGGCATCACCGCGGCTCAGCGGATCGCCGAGCAGCGGATCGCGCC
>JBDTXF010000171.1:0-6659 GCA_040006355.1 Nocardioidaceae bacterium
CGACGATCGCCAGCCCCACGCCGGTGTTGCCCGAGGTCGGCTCCACGATCGTGCCACCGGCCCGCAGCTCGCCCGAGGCCTCGGCGGCCTCGATCATCCGGGTGGCGATGCGGTCCTTCACCGATCCGCCCGGGTTGAGGTACTCGACCTTCGCGAGCACCAGCGGGCGCGCGCCGTCCGTGGTCCTCCCGAGCTTGACGAGCGGAGTGTTGCCGACCAGGTCCACGAGTGAGTTCACGTATTGCACACCGACAGTTTATGGCCCTCTCGTAGAGTGGGAAGGTGGGAAGGGCCGCGGCGGCACGCAAACTCGTCGCCGCCGCCGCGTTCGGCGGCGGCGGCCTCTCCGTCGTGGGTGCGTCGCTGTACGGCCTGCTGCGGGCTGAGGCGGTCATCGCTCGCAGGGCCATCGGCGACGCCACCGGAGAGCCCCCCAGCTCCACCGGGTGGTACGGCAGGGGCCGCCCCGGTCCCGCGGTCAAGGTCGCCTGGCTCGGTGACTCCTCCGCGGCGGGCTACGGCGTCGAGACCGTCCAGCAGACCCCGGGAGCCCACCTGGCCTCGGGGCTGGCCGAGGGCGCCGACCGCAGGGTCTACCTGCGCTCGACGGCCTTCGTGGGCGCGCAGACCCGCGACCTGTCGCGGCAGATCGACCAGGCGCTCTCGATCGAGCCGCACGTCGCGGTGATCCTGGTCGGCGTCAACGACGTGACGCACTCGAGGCGGCCTTCGGAGTCCGTGCGGCTGCTCGACGCGGCCGTGCGCCGGTTGCGCGCGGAGGGCGTCGAGGTCGTGGTCGGAACCTGCCCCGACCTCGGCACCATCGAGCCCATCGCGCCGCCGCTGCGACAGGTCGCGCGCCTGTGGTCCCGCCGGCTGGCGACCGCCCAGACCATCGCGACCGTCGAGGCCGGTGGACGGACGGTGTCGCTGGCCTCGGTGCTGGGACCGGAGTTCACCGACACCCCGTCCCTGCTGTTCGGGCCCGATCGGTTCCACCCGTCAGCGGTCGGCTACTCGGCCCTCGCATCGGTGCTGCTGCCCTCGGTGCTCGCCGCGGTCGGGGTGATCCCGTTCGAGGAGCTGGTCCCCGAGGCGGCCCGCGGCGAGGCGATCCTGCCGATCACCGAGGCGGCCGTCGAGGCGACCCGGATCCCGGGGACCGAGATCGACGGGACCGAGGTCGCCGGTGCCGCGCGCGGCCATCGGGGCCGGTGGGTCCAGCTGCGCCGCAGGCGCCGCCAGCCGCAGGCCGACGTGGAGACCCCGCAGCGCGTCGAGCCGCCCGTCCCGCACCCGACCGGCTGAGCCCTCTCCGCCTGCCCGCGCCGTGCCCCGGCACCCCCGGGCACACCGACGCCCCCGGCCTGGGAGGAAACGGGAGCGTCGATGGTCTCGGGGGCCTCGCCCCGCGGGGTGGGTCAGTTGCCCCGCAGGATCGCGAGCAGCCGCAGCAGCTCGACGTAGATCCAGATGATGGTCACGGTCAGGCCGAAGGCGGCCCGCCAGGACTCGCGCTCGGGGAGCCCCGCCTCGATGCCGCGCTCGACGAAGTCGAAGTCGAGGATCAGCATCAGCACGCCGAGACCCAGCCCGATCAGGCTGGACACGAAGCCCATGCCGCCGAAGCCGTTGAAGCCGAACGACGCGTGGAACAGGCTCAGCACCACGTCGAGCAGCGAGACGGCGACGAAGCCGAGCATCGCGGCGACGACCCACTTGCGGAAGGTCGGGGTGACCCGGATGTTGAAGAACTTGTAGGCCGCGAGGGTGCCCGCCACCGCCGCGACGGTGCCGAGGACCGCACCGACGACCAGGCTCGAGTCGCCGCTGCCGAAGGTGGCCGTGACGACCTTGCTGAAGGCGCCGATGAACAGCCCCTCGAGGGCTGCGTAGGCGAGCACCAGGGCGGGGCTGACCTCGCGCTTGAACGAGTTCACCATCGACAGCGCGAAGCCACCGAAGGCGCCGAGCATGGCCAGCAGGTAGAGCGAGCCGGCCACCCCGGTCACCGGGTTGATCGCCGGGGTGAGCACCCAGGTCGCGGCAGCCACCAGGACGGTCAGCGCCAGGGTCATCGCGGTCTTCTGGACCACCGAGTCGATGGTCATCCGGCCGCCGTCGGCCCTGGCGGGCGCGCCCTGGCCGTAGGGGTCGTAGCCGCCTCGCCCGATGGTCGGGCTGCCCGGCTGTCCGTAGGAGGGGTAGCTCATCCCGCTCGTCGTGGTGCGCCCGTTGAAGCCCTCCGCCTTGCGGAAGACAGGGTTGCTGCTCTGCATCTGTGGTCTCTCCTTGGAGGCCGAGGGCTCCCGGTCCGGGAGCACGGTGTGGATCCGCGTGTCATCGTACGGGTCCGTCACCTCTGAGAACGGTCGCCGAGCGGCCGATGTTCCCGAGAGTCTGGACAGCGGCCGTCCGCGGGTGTATCAGGTGCAGACACCACACGTGCCGGGTGCCCCCGGTCGGACTCGAACCGACACTGTGAGGTGTTTAAGACCTCTTCCTCTGCCGTTGGGATACGAGGGCGGCGCGGTTCATCCTTCCACGGCGAGCGCGGCCGCCCGGCCCAGCACGGCGTCGAGCATCGGCTCGGTCAGCCTGCCCGTGAAGGTGTTCTGCTGCGAGGGATGGAAGCTGGCGAGCAGCGCCACCTGGCGTCCGTCCGGTGCGATGACCGTGGCCTCGGCGGCATGGCCGAACCGCGGCTTCGGGCGCGGCACGTCCCACCCGAGCGCTCGCAGGGTGCGCAGCGCGGCGTCCCAGGCGTAGGCCCCCAGAGCGACCACCGCACGCAGCGAGCCCTGCACGAGCGCGACCTCCTGCTCCAGCCAGGGCGCGCAGGTGTCCCGCTCCTCGATGGTCGGCCTGTTCTCCGGTGGGGCGCAGCGCACGGCCGCCACCATCCGGGTGCGCAGCAGCCGCTGGCCGTCGCCGGCGTGCACCGAGGTGGTCTGCGAAGCGAGCCCGACCCGGTGCAGCGAGGCGAACAGCCAGTCACCCGAGCGGTCCCCGGTGAAGATCCGGCCGGTGCGGTTGCCGCCGTTGGCCGCCGGCGCCAGCCCCACCACGAGCACCGCGGGCGCGGACGCCCCCCAACCGGCGATCGGCCTGCCCCAGTAGGGCTCCAGGGCGTACGACGCGCGCTTGGTCTCGGCGACCCGCTCGCGCCACGCCACCAGCCGGTCGCAGGCGCGGCAGACCGACACCTCGGCGTCGAGGGCCGCGAGGTCCGCGTCACCGGCGAGCTCACGCACCTCGTCGGCGTCGTGGGCGACCGGCGTGCCGGCAGTGGCAGGGTCCCCCGGCCAGCCGGTGCCCGGCGCCACGGGAGAGGGGAACTCCCTGCCGGTCACAGGATGGGGGTTCATCCACGGCCCTCGGCGATCGACCAGGCGATGCCGTCGAGGATGTCGGAGTCCGAGACGGTCAGCCGCTCGGCCGAGGAACGGGCCAGCACCCGGTCGAGGATCACCGCCCCGGCGCCGATCACGTCGGAGCGGCCGGCCGGGACGCCGAGGCTCTCCCGCTCCGCGACCGTCATCGCCAGCACACGGGCGGCGAGGTCCCGCACGTCGGCCGGCGCGAACGACGCGTGGTGCACCCGCTCCCGGTCCCAGGTCCTCAGCCCCAGCAGCAGGCACGCGAGGGTGGTGACCGTGCCCGCGACGCCGACCAGGGTGGGCGCGTCGGCGACCTGGACGGCGTACGACGGCAGGGTGTCGAGTTCCTCCTCGACGACCCGGGTCGCTGCAGCGACCTCCCCGGACGTCGGCGGGTCGGAGGGCATCAGCCGCTCGGTGAGCCGGACCGAGCCGATGTCCAGGGACCGCACGGCACGGACCTCGCCGTTGGCGTCCCCGACGATGAGCTCGGTCGACCCCCCACCGATGTCGAGCACCGCGATCGGGGAGGCCACGGCGGGAAGCGAGCGGGTCGCGCCGTCGTAGGACAGCTGGGCCTCCTCGTCGCCGGTGACCACCTCGGGCTCCACGCCGAGGCGCGCGTGGATGCCCTCGACGAAGACCTCTGCGTTGCTCGCGTCACGCACCGCCGAGGTGGCCACGAACCGCACCGCCGCGACGTCGTGGGACGTGATGACGGCGGCGTACTCCTCGGTGGCTGCGAAGACCCGGCGCAGGGCCTCCTCGTCGAGGCGACCGGTGCGGTCGACCCCCTGCCCGAGGCGGACGATGCGCATCTCCCGGACCAGGCTGTCCTGGGTGCCGGTCACCGGGTCCAGGTCGGCGACCAGCAGCTTGATGGTGTTCGTGCCGCAGTCGACGGCAGCCACCCGGGTCACGCCGGGAGGTCCCCGGCCGCGACCGCGCAGGGTCCGGCGGCCCAGAAGTCACCGAGCAGCTCGACGACCTCGTCGCCGAGGGGGTTCATCCCGCGTCCCTGGGCGAGCGACTGGCCGGCCAGCACGTGCAGGCACTTCACCCGGGTCGGCATGCCGCCGGCGGAGACCCCGCTGATCTCGGTGACCTCCCCGATCGACTCGCGGAACGCGAGATAGGCCTCGTGCGCACGCCGGTAGTCCGTCGCCAGGTCCGGGTCCGCGCTCAACCGGTCCGACATCTGCGTCATCAGGCCGGAGGCCTCCAGGGTGCCGATCAGCGACGCCGCCCGCGGACAGGTCAGGTAGAACGTGGTGGGGAACGGCGTGCCGTCCGGGAGCCGGGGCTCGGTGGCCACCACGTCGGGGTTGCCGCACGGGCACCGGTGCGCCACCGCGTGCACTCCGCGAGGAGGTCGCCCGAGCTGGGCCTCGATGACCGCGAGGTCATCGGGAGAGGTCAAGGCGTCGACCCGGTCGTGGACGACCTGGGCACGTCGATGCGTGAGACCGGCTTCGGCACGTCCTTCGCGGCCACCTCGGGCCTCCCGGCCCTCACCACGCTCCCCCAGGCCGACTTCCACCACAGCGGACGGCTGGCTTCGGTGACCGAGTCCGGCGCGGACAGCTGGTCTGCGGTGTGCCCGAGCGGCTTGCCGCTCGCATCGAGGACCTGGAAGCCGATCTCGCCGGGCAGCACCCAGCCGAACCGCTGGTGTGCCACGGTCCGGACGTACGCCGGGTCCGCCCAGCGCTTCTTCTCCCGGCTGAGCCGGTCGACCTCGGCCTGCGAGGAGGAGATGCTCGCTCGGAGGCCGGCGAGGTGGCGGTGCTGGTCGAGGTAGGCGCGCATGCTCGAGGCGTAGGACACCATCAGCAGCGCCACCACCAGCACCAGCACCGCCGCGCGACCGGTCAGGCGTGGCCGGGGGCCGGCTGTCGCCGGCACCGGGGTCCGGGGCCGACCGGTGCCACGACGCGGGCCGGCCGCGGGACGAGCACCGCCCCGTGTGCCCGAGGGTCGCCGGGCGGCCGCGCGGGGACCCGGCCCCGAGGTGCGCGTGCGGGGGTCCGACCCGCGTCCCGACGTACCGTTCGCCATGGCTGTGCCTCAGCTGTCCTTCCGGGCGGTGTAGCGCGGGAACGCGCCGCGACCGGCGTAGCGGGCGGCGTCGTCGAGCTCCTCCTCGATCCGCAGCAGCTGGTTGTACTTCGCGACCCGCTCGGACCGCGCCGGGGCACCGGTCTTGATCTGACCGCAGTTGGTGGCCACCGCGAGGTCGGCGATCGTGGTGTCCTCGGTCTCGCCGGAGCGGTGGCTCATCATGCAGCGGAAGCCGTTGCGGTGCGCGAGGTCGACCGAATCGAGGGTCTCGGTGAGCGACCCGATCTGGTTGACCTTGACGAGCAGCGCGTTGGCGGACCGCTCGGAGATCCCCCGCCCGAGCCGCTCGACGTTGGTCACGAAGAGGTCGTCGCCGACGATCTGGATCGCGTCGCCGAGCTCGGCGGTCATCGACGCCCAGCCGGTCCAGTCCTCCTCGTCGAGCGGGTCCTCGATCGACACGATGGGGTAGGACGCGACGAGGTCGGCGTAGTAGGCCTGCATCTGCTCGGCGGTCTTGGCCGCGCCCTCGAACTGGTAGGCGCCGTCGGTGAAGAACTCGCTCGCCGCCACGTCCATCGCCAGCACGATGTCCTCGCCGAGCACCAGTCCGGCGCGCTCCACGGCGACCGCGATCAGATCGAGCGCCTCGCGGTTGTTCGGCAGGTCGGGGGCGAACCCGCCCTCGTCGCCGAGGCCGGTGGCCAGACCCTTCTCCTTCAGCACCGACTTGAGCGCGTGGTAGACACCCGCCCCCTGCTCGAGGGCGTCCCGGAAGGTGGCGGCGCCGACCGGCGCGATCATGAACTCCTGGACATCGACACCGGTGTCGGCGTGCGAGCCGCCGTTGAGGATGTTCATCATCGGCACCGGGAGCAGGTGGGCGTTCGGCCCGCCGACGTAGCGGAACAGCGGCAGGTCGGCGGAGTCCGCGGCCGCGCGGGCGACGGCCAACGAGACGCCGAGGATCGCGTTGGCGCCGAGCTGCGCCTTGTTGGGCGTGCCGTCGAGATCCAGCAGCCGCTGGTCGACCAGACGCTGCTCGGAGGCCTCGAAGCCGACCAGCTCGGGGCCGATCACGTCGAGCACGGCGTCGACGGCGTTGCCGACCCCCTTGCCGCCGTACCGGGTGCCGCCGTCGCGCAGCTCGACGGCCTCGAAGGCCCCGGTGGAGGCTCCGGACGGGACGGCCGCACGGCCGATGGTGCCGTCGTCGAG
>JBDTXF010000172.1:0-6632 GCA_040006355.1 Nocardioidaceae bacterium
ACCGGGGCGCCCGTCGCGAGCTCGCCGAGGCGCTCGCCGAGGGCCTCGGCGACCGCCTCGACGACGTCCGGCGCCGCATCCCGGGAGCCGCGATCGTCGTGCAGGTCGACGAGCCGTCGCTGCCCGCGGTGCTCGCGGGACGGGTCCCCACCGCGTCCGGCTTCCACCGGCACCGGTCGGTGGACGCACCCGCGGCCAGCCCGGCGTTGGAGTGGGTCTTCGCCGCGGTCAGCGCGTCGGGCGCCACCCCGGTCGCACACTGCTGCGCTCCCGACGCCCCCGTGCGGCTGCTGACCGGCGCGGGGGCCGCAGGGGTCTCGGTCGACCTCGAGGTGCTCCCGGTCTCGGCCTACGACGACCTGGCGGACCTGCTCGAGCAGGGCAGCCCGGTGCACCTCGGCGTCGTGCCGACCACCTCACCCGCGTCGCCGCTCTCCGACCGGACCGTGGCCGAGCGGGTCCTCCGCTGGCTCGACATGCTCGGGCTGGACCCGGAGTCCGCATCGACGCTGGTGCTCACCCCGTCGTGCGGGCTGGCTGCCGCGGACCGGGACTGGGCCCATCGCGCGCTCACGCTCGTGCAGACCGTGGCGACCTCGCTGCGCGCCTGAGCGCAGCCCGGCGAGCGGCCTCAGTGCACCCCGACCGCAGGCTCGTCGGTGGCCAGGTCCTTGGCCTTGGCGTTCATGAACACCAAGACGATGACCGTGCCGAGCCAGATCATCCCCGCGCCGGTGAGGAACGCGTGGGTCGCGCCCTCGGTGAAGGCGACGTTCCCGATCAGGGCCTGCACCTGCTGGGCCTTGTCCGGGTCCACCGCCCCGCCGGCGGCCTTGGCGGCGCCGGTCAGCGACGCGACCTTGTCGGAGGTGAAGTGCACGGCCACCGTGGAGAGCAGCGCGAGCCCGAGTGCACCGCCCACCTGCTGCATGGTGTTCAGCACCCCGGAGCCGATGCCCGAGTCGCGGGCGCCGACACCGTGAACGGCGGTCAGCGTCAACGGCACGAAGGTGAGCCCCATCCCCAGCGACATCATCACGATGAAGGGAAGGATGTCGGTGGCGTAGTGCGCGTCGACGGACAGGCTGCCCAGTGAGTCGTTGTAGGGCAGCCGGGAGAAGCCCAGGAGCGCCGCGCCCGCCAGGGCGGTGCCGAACCCGGCCAGCCAACGCGGGTCGACCCTCTCCATCAGCTTCGAGGAGATCGTCGCCGCCACGATGATGCCGGCGCTGAAGGGCAGGAACGCGAAGCCGGTCTTGAGCGGGGAGAAGCCCATCACGTTCTGCACGAACTGGCTCAGGAAGTAGAACATCGCGAACATCGCGGCCGGCACCAGCATCATCGTGATGAAGCTGGTCGCACGGGTGCGGTTGGCCAGGATGCGGAAGGGCAGGAGCGGGTGCTCGACGGCCCGCTCGACGAGCACGAACGCGCCGAGCAGCAGCACACCCGCGGCGAGCGAGACCAGCGTCCAGGTGTCACCCCAGCCGTACTGCGGGTTGCCGGCGCGGGTCAGGCCGTAGACCACGCCGACCAGGCCGAGGGTCCCGGACAGGGCGCCGGGGAGGTCGAGCTCACCGGGGTGCGACTCACTCTCCACCAGCAGGCGCGGAGCGGCCAGGGCGGCCAGGAGGCCGATCGGCACGTTGATCAGGAACGTCAGCCGCCAGCCGTCGACCACATGGCCCAGGACGGTGGGCTCGAGCCCGGTGAGCCAGCCACCGAGCACCAGGCCGACCGCGGCACCGGCGCCGGACATCGCGGCGTAGATGGAGAACGCCCGGTTGCGCTCCGGGCCGGCCGGGAAGGTCGTGGTGATCAGCGCGAGCGCGGCGGGAGAGGCGATCGCCGCGCCGAGGCCCTGCAGGCCCCGCGCACCGAGGAGCAGGCCCTCGCTGGTCGCCAGGCCACCGAGCAAGGAGGCCACGGCGAACACCGAGACGCCGACCATCAGCATCCGGCGGCGACCGTAGAGGTCACCGAGCCGTCCGCCGAGCAGCAGCAGCCCGCCGAACGCGAGGGAGTAGCCGGTCACGATCCAGGACAGGTTCGCCTGGGAGATGTCGAGGTCCTTCTTGATGAAGGGCAGGGCGATGTTGGCGATGGTGGCGTCGAGCACCACCATCAGCTGGGCGATCGAGATGAGCACGAGGGCCCATCCGAGGTGACGCTGGCCGGAGCCGGGACCGGTCTCGGCGCGCGTCGGTGCAGTGGTGGTCATGGGGGATGTCCTTGTGTGGGGTGCGTCGGGGTGGCGGACGATGGAGGTGCGGCGGGTCAGGGGCGGGTGGCGGCGGGCATGATGATCTCGTCCACCACCTGGGTGACGGTCTTCTCATCAGCCGGCAGTCCCAGCACGAAGCTGCGGTGCAGGATGATGCCGGCGAGCGCCGTGGCGAGCAGGTCGAGGTCGAGGTCCGCGGTGATCTCACCGCGGGCCCGGGCTCGCTCGAACATCGTGCGGGCCACCTCGGTCTTGGGTCCGATCACGCGGCTGCGGAACTCGGCCGCGAAGTCGGGGTCATGGTGCAGCGCGGTGACGAGCCCGGCCATGATGTGCGACGAGCGGTCTTCGGTGAGGCCGCCGTGGGAGCAGGCGGACCGGATCAGGTCCTCCCGCAAGCTGCCGGTGTCGACCTCGGGCGCCTGGAGTGCCTGCTTGCTCTGCAAGATGGCATCCACGACGAGCGAGGACTTGGAGGGCCAGCGTCGGTAGAGCGTCGCCTTGCCCGCCTTCGCCTCGGCGGCGACGGCGTCCATGGTGAGGCGGTCGTAGCCGACCCGGCCGAGCAGGTCCAGAGCCGCGTCGAGGATCTGAGACTCCCGCTCGCCCTCGACCCGGGGCCGAAGTCCGGGGGCCTTTCCGGGTGCTGCCATCGGACCTCCTGCCAGCCGGTGTTCACACGGATGAAACGGAACGGTTTCGTTCCATCGGAAGCGTAGACCTGCATGCGTGCTGCACGCAAATGAATATCAGGTTAACCGGGTCACACCTCGCAGGGGACCCCGAGCTGCGCCAGCGACCGGCTCACCGCGAAGGCGTTCCAGGCCGGGATGCTGCGGAACATGTAGTGCCCGACCCGTCCCATGTCGTGCAGCTCCACCGACGCCGCGACGTCCTCGGCTGCCTGGCAGAAGGCGCGGGTCTGCCGGAAGGAGGTGATCTTGTCGCTACGGCCGTGCGCCGCCGCGAACGGCTTCCCGGCGAGGGCGCCGAGCGGCTCCTGCGACGGCAGCCAGGGGGCCAGTCCGACCACCCCGACGACGCTCGGGTCGTCAGCCACCGCGACCGCCGTGCGACCGCCCATCGAGTGGCCGAGCAGCACGACCGGCACATCGCCGAGCTCGCGGCGTACCTCCTCCAGGGCCCAGCGCGCGTCCGGGACGGGGGACGGGCCGGAGGCGGACCGCGCGTTCCAGCCACGGACGCCGTAGCGCAGCAGCCACACACCGGCTCCGGCCCGGTGGAGCCGACCCGAGACGTGGTCCATCATCCAGCTCGCCCGCCGCCACGACGCGCTGCTGTCGTCGACCTCGCCCTGACCGTCGGCCCTGCCACCGTGCAGCATCAGCACCAGCCCGTTCGGCGTCCCGGTCACGTCGCGTCGGGTCAGGGAGGGTGCGGGCATGGCTTGATCCTCTCCGGCGGGCGCAAACGGTTCGCCGTCGCAGCGCCTCGGGATGGGTGCGCGCTGTCGGTGGGAGGCGGCAGGATGGTGTCATGTCGACCGGATCCGAGACGCCCGTGAGCGCCGCCCCGCCCGAGGCGCGTGAGGAGCACCGCACGGTCTCGGAGGAGGTCGAGGACGCCCGCTGGCGCTACTACGTCCTGGACGACCCGACGCTGTCCGATGGGGCCTTCGACCTGCGGATGCGACGGCTCGAGGCGCTCGAGGAGCGGTTCCCCGAGCTGCGCACACCGGACTCGCCGACCCAGAAGGTGGGGGGTGCGGTCTCGACGGAGTTCACGCCGGTGGACCACCTCGAGCCGATGGAGAGCCTGGACAACGCCTTCTCGCTCTCGGAGCTGGAGACCTGGCGGGTCCGGCTCGCCCGCGATGGGGTCGAGGACCCGGCGATGCTGTGCGAGCTGAAGGTCGACGGGCTGGCGATCGACCTGCTCTACGAAGACGGCCGGCTGGTGCGCGCCGCGACCCGCGGCGACGGCCGCACCGGTGAGGACGTCACCCCCAACGTCCGCACCATCGACAACGTCCCGCAGCGGCTCACCGGCACCGAGGACTACCCGGTGCCCGAGCTGGTCGAGGTCCGCGGTGAGGTGTTCCTGCCCACCGCCGCGTTCGAGCGGCTCAACGCCTCGATGCAGGATGCGGGCCGGCCGGTGTTCGCCAACCCGCGCAACGCCGCGGCGGGGTCGCTGCGGCAGAAGGACCCCCGGGTCACCGCGACCCGGGACCTGGCGATGGTGTGCCACGGGCTCGGTGCCCGCAGGGGGTTCACCCCGACCTCGCAGTCGCAGTCCTACGCCGCGCTGAAGGCGTGGGGGCTGCCCACCAGCACCCGGGCCAAGGTCCTCACCGACCTCCCGGCGGTGATGGAGTTCATCGAATGGTACGGCGAGCACCGCCACGACGTCGAGCACGAGATCGACGGTGTCGTGGTCAAGGTCGACGACGTGACCCTGCAGCGTCGGCTCGGCTCGACGAGCCGGGCGCCGCGGTGGGCGATCGCCTTCAAGTACCCACCCGAGGAGGTCAACGCCAAGCTGGTCGCCATCGAGGTGAACACTGGCCGCACCGGCCGGGTCACTCCCTTCGGCCGGATGGAGCCCACCCGGGTGGCGGGCTCGACGGTGGAGATGGCCACCCTGCACAATGCCCACGAGGTCAAGCGCAAGGACGTCCGGCCGGGCGACACGGTGGTCCTGCGCAAGGCCGGCGACGTGATCCCCGAGATCGTCGGACCGGTGCTGGCGCTGCGCCCCAAGGGCCTGCGGCCGTGGCGGATGCCGACCCGCTGCCCGTCCTGCGGGACGAAGCTGGTCCAGCAGAAGGACGGCGACCGCGACCTGCGCTGCCCCAACCACCAGAAGTGCCCCGCCCAGGTCCGGGAGCGGGTGTTCCACGTCGCCGGCCGCGGGGCCTTCGACATCGAGGGCCTGGGCTACGAGGCGGCGGCCGCGCTGCTCGAGGCGGGGGTGGTCGCCGACGAGGGGGACCTGTTCGACCTCACCGCGGACCAGCTGCTGCAGGCCCCGCTGTTCACCCGGGCACCGAAGAAGGGCGAGGGCGACGCCCCGGTGCTCTCGGCCAACGGGCAGCGGCTGCTCGACAACCTCGGCGCAGCTCGGGAGCGGCCGCTGTGGCGGGCCCTGGTGGGGCTCTCGATCCGGCACGTCGGCCCGACAGCGGCCCGCGCACTCGCCTCCGAGTTCGGGTCCATGGACGCCATCAGGTCGGCCGACACCGACCGGCTCGCGCAGTCCGAGGGCGTCGCGATGACCATCGCCGAGTCGGTCCGGGCGTGGTTCGACGACCCCGAGGCCCCCTGGCACGGCGCCATCGTGGACCGCTGGGCGGCCGCCGGAGTGCGGATGGCCGACGAGCGGGACGCCTCGACCCCCCGCACGCTGGAGGGGATGAGCATCGTGGTCACCGGCTCGCTGACCGACTTCAGCCGCGACGAGGCCAAGGAGGCCATCGTGGTCCGCGGCGGCAAGGCCTCCTCGGCGGTGTCGAAGAAGACCGCCTACGTCGTGGTGGGGGACTCACCCGGGTCCAAGGCCGACAAGGCCGAGCAGCTCGGCGTCCCCGTCCTCGACGAGGACGGCTTCAAGCGGCTGCTGGCGGACGGACCCTCCGACGACGGGTCCACCCCGACTCCGGGGCCGGGGACCTAGACGTCGCGGGCATCGGGGTTGCCTAGGATGAAGACTCCGCCCGTTCACCGCCCGTCAGGAGCACGCGTCCATGCCCGACATCTCCCGCGAGGAGGTCTCCCACCTCGCCGACCTCGCGCGGATCGACCTGTCCGACGCCGAGCTCGACCATCTCGCTCCTCAGCTGGCCGTGATCCTCGAGTCCATCGCCTCGATCAGCGCCGTCGCCGCCGACGACGTGCCGCCGACCTCGCACGCGCTGCCGCTGACGAACGTCTTCCGTGACGACGTGGCGCTTCCCGGTCTGACGGCCGAGGAGGCGCTCTCGGGCGCCCCGGTGCCACCGGAGCAGCAGCGGTTCAGCGTCCCGCGGATCCTGGAGGAGGAGGCGTGAGCGACCTGGTGCGCAGCACCGCCGCCGAGCTGGCCTCGTCACTGGCCTCCGGTGCCACCTCGTCCGTCGAGCTGACCCAGGCACACCTCGACCGGATCGCAGCGGTCGACGGCGACGTGCACGCGTTCCTGCACGTCGACGCCGACGGCGCGCTGGCCGCCGCCCGGGCCTCGGACGGGCGCCGCGCCGCGGGGACCCCCGCCTCGGCGCTGGACGGCGTGCCGATCGCGGTCAAGGACGTGCTGGCCACCCGTGGCCTGCCCACGACGTGCGGCTCCCGGATCCTCGAGGGCTGGATGCCGCCGTACGACGCCACGGTGGTCGCCCGCATCAGGGCGGCCGGACTGCCGATCCTCGGCAAGACCAACATGGACGAGTTCGCGATGGGCTCCTCCACCG
>JBDTXF010000173.1:0-6585 GCA_040006355.1 Nocardioidaceae bacterium
CCGCCCGGTCAGCCTCCGCATCAGCGGGACCGCCCCGACGGTGAGCTGGCTGCCGGTGTTCGCGCTGTTGTTCTGTGCGGCGTTCGTCGGGTGGGTCGCCTGGTCGACCCACCGGCTGATCCACCGCCGGCATGAGCGGCTGCTGCCCCACCACGCGGTCAACCGGCTGGTGCTGGCCAAGGCCTGCTCGCTGGCCGGTGCACTCGTCGCCGGCGGCTACTTCGGCTACGCACTGAGCTGGCTGGGGCTCACCGACGCGGCCCTGGCCCGCGAGCGGGTCGTGCACGCGCTGCTCGCGGGGCTGGCCGGGGTGCTGCTGGTGGTCGGCTCGCTGCTGCTGGAGCGCGCGTGCCGGGTCAGCAAGGACGAGCGCTCGTCCTGACCCGGCACGGCCCCCGGTGAGCGATGCGCAAGACTGTGGCGCGTGACCCCTCACGGCGACCATCCGTCCACCGGCGCGACCGGGGAACCGCTCGCGGGGCTGCCCGACCTGCCCGACCTGCCCCGGGGCTGGACGGTGGCCGCCCCGGCCGCCGAGGACGCGACCGAGCTCACCGAGCTGCTGCGCCGGCACGAGAAGCGCGGTCGCGGCTGGGCCGGCTCGTCCGAGGACGACCTGCTCGTCGAGGTGTCCGCGCGCGGCTCTCTCACCCGCGAGAACGTCGTGCTGCGCGACGACGCCCGGGTGATCCGCGGCTGGGCGAGCGCCCACGACCGGGCGGCCGGGCGGATGCTGCTGGCACTGGTCGTCGACTGGCAGCTCGACGACGACCTCGCGGACCGGGTGGCCGCGACGCTGTTCACCTGGGCCGACGACGCGGCCCGCCGGGTCGGCACCGAGCGCGGGCTCGAGGTCCAGCAGGTCGACAGCGGTGCGTTCGCCGAGGACGAGCGGCAGCACCGCTGGCTGCGCAGCGCGGGTTTCGAGAGGGTCCGCACCTGGTGGCAGATGAGTCGAGCGGTGGGCGCCGACGACGAGGCCCTGGACACCGAGGTCAGGGAGGGGGTGCGGATCCGGCGGGTCCGTCGCCAGGGCACCGGGATGCCGGACGAGGACGACCTCCGCACCGTGCACGACATCTTGGAGAGCGCCTTCGCCGACCACTTCAACAGTCATCAGGAGACCTTCGACGAGTTCGTCTCCCGGCTGCGCGAGGATCCGGGCCACCGGTGGGACCACTGGTGGATCGCAGAGCTGGTGACGCACGGGTCCGACGACGCGGCCGCGGAGCCGGCCGGCGCAGTCGTCGGCGCGGTCTCCGACGGGGCGGCGGGGCAGCCGGACGGGAGCTACGTCGAGTACATCGGTGTCCTCCAGACTGCGCGGGGGCGCGGGGTGGCCAAGTCCCTGCTCGGCACCGTGATCGCCGACGCCGCCTCGAGCGGCCGGGACCGGGTCGGGCTCGAGGTGGACGCCGACTCACCCACCGGTGCGGATGGTCTCTATGTGTCGATGGGCTGGCAGACGCGCTACGTCACCGAGTCGTGGCACAAGGACGTCCCCGTGCCGAGATGGACCTGAGGCGGCTGGCGGCCGCTGCCCGTCGACGGATCCCGTCCCGGGCGGCGGGCAGCGAGGCCCGCGTCTCGGTCGTGGTGGTCGCACCCGAACCGGAGGGCCTGGACCGCCTGGCCGGCCTGACGACGAGTAGCCACCCGGCGCTGGAGCTGTGCGTGGTCACCACGCCCGGCCTCGCCCTGCCCCGCCGGATCGGCCGCGTCCCGGTCGTCCGCGCAGCGTCTCTCGATGCCGCCGTCGACCTCGCCGGCGGCGACTATCTGGTCGTGGCCGACGTGCGCGACGACGTCCCGCGGGACGCATGGTCCGCGATGGCCGCCGCACTGGAGGAGAGCGGCTCGGACCTGGTCGTCGGGGACGCCCGCTCGCCCGGTCCGAGGCCCTGGGCGGACGTGCTGTTCGCCCGGTGGCGGCGCCGCGCGGACGTCGCGAGCTGCCCCCTTGCGCTCGTCGATCTGGCGCTGACCAACAAGATGTTCCGGCTCTCCGCCTGGCGGGGGGCAGACATCCGGCTCGGACCCGAGCCGGTGGACGGCCCGTCGCCGGCAGCGATGGCGGCCTACCAGGCGGCCGGGTCGTTCGACGTGCTAGCACAGGTGGTGTGTCGCAGCCTGCCCCTCGACATCGCGCTGCCGGTCTCCGAGCAGGCGCGGTTCCGCGCCCCGGTGCTGGCCCGGCGGCTGGCGGTGCTCGCCGAGGTCGCTGAGACGGCCCCAGCGGGCTGGCGCGAGCTCGCGGCCACCCACCTGCTCCCGGCGCTGTACGTCGACGCGGTCGGCGGCGGTCCGGCGTACGCCGAGGTGCTGCGGGCCGGGCTGGGTCCTCTCCTGGACGGCCTGGACGCCGACGCGGTGCCCGTGGTGGCGCGGCTGGGCGCCTGGACCGCCCGGCACGGGACGCTCGAGGACGTCGCGCTGCTGCTGGCCCTGCTCGCCGACCACCCCGACGGGCTGCCGGTGCGCGACGGGCTCGTCGCGGCCCCCGCAGGGCTCTCCGTCGATCTCCCGCCTGCGTGGCGGGAGGTGCGGGACGTCGACCGCAGGGCACGCTCGTGGGTGGCCGACCGCGTGGTCCGCGACGGGGAGCGGTGCACGCTGTGGGGTGCCAGCTTCGTGGAGTACGTCGAGGACGCACCGCTGCCTGCCGTCACGCTGACCGTCCCCGGCGGCGGGCAGGTCCCGCTGCACGTCGAGCGCCGCGCGGACCCGCGCACCAACGAGTGGGCATCGCGCGCCTGGGAGGACCGCACCGACGCGGCCTGGGAGGCCGTGGTCGACCCCTCCCTGCTGGACGGCGACAGCGCCCCAGGGTGGAGCGTCGAGGTCCTCCTGAACGGTGTCCGGTTCACCCACCAGGTCCACGCACCCCGGCCGCCCGGTCCGACCGGCGTGGACGCAGCCGCCTTCGAGCACGGTGTGCTGACCCTGTCCGGCACCGGCGACGGCACCGGCGACGGGGCGGCCCTCACGCTGGCCGTGTCCGGCGTCCGGGGGAGCGCGGCACCGACCACCGTCGGGACGGTCGAGGGCCGCTTCTCGGCGGCCGTCGAGCTGACGTCCACGGTCTTCGGCCGTCGAGCCCGGCTGCCCGTGGGGCGCTACGACCTCGGGCTCGCCGGCGGGCAGGTCTGGTCCGACGCCTTGCTGGTCGACCCTCCCGAGCTGGTCGACGACCGCCAGCGCGTCACCCCCGACGGCGGTCCGGCGATCCGGGTGCGGCCCCCGCTCCGCCTGCACGAGCGGGGGGCGTTCGCCCAGCAGGACCTCCGCTCGCGCGTCTATGCGGCGCCGGCCTCGTCGTCGTACGACCGGACGGTGCTGCTGGAGACCTTCCGCGGGCGGGGGGTCGGGGACAACCCCGGCGCGATCGGGCGGGAGCTGCTGGCCCGCGACGCCGGTCTCGACCTGGTGTGGGTGGTCGACGACCCGGGTGTGGAGGTGCCTCCCGGCACCCGCGCGGTCGCCCGGCGCAGCGAGGCCTGGCACGACGTCCTGGCCCGTGCGCAGGTGCACGTGGCCAACGCGGGCGCGCCCTACTGGTTCGAGAAGAAGGCCGGGCAGGTGCACCTGCAGACCTGGCACGGCACCCCGCTCAAGCGGATCGGGGAGGACCGCGGCCCGGGGGACTTCTCGACCTGGCGGCACCGGCGGCGGATCGCGGCCCAGGCGGCGCGCTGGGACGGGCTGGTCTCGCCGAGCCCCTACTGCTCGCGGATCCTCCGCAGCGCGTTCGGCTACGAAGGTCCGATGCTCGAGACCGGCTACCCCCGCAACGACGTGCTGGTCACCGACACCGGCCAGCTGCGGCGCTCGACCCGCGAGCGCCTCGGCGTCGCCGAGGACGCCCGGGTGGTGCTCTACGCACCCACCTGGCGGGACTACGCCGGGGTGCGGGACAGCAAGCCGCTCTACCTCGACGCCGAGCGTCTCATCCGGCAGCTGCCCGGCTCGGTGGTGCTGGTCCGAGGCCACTACAACAGCACCGGGCAGGCTGAGGTGTTCCCCGGTCACGAGCGGATCCTCGACGTGACCCGCTATCCCGACATCGCGGACCTCTACCTCGCCGCCGACGCGCTGGTCACCGACTACTCGTCGGTGATGTTCGACTTCGCGCTGACCGACAGGCCGGTGGTCCTGCTGGTTCCGGACCTCCAGCAGTACCGCGACGTGGAGCGGGGCTTCTACCTCGACATCGAGACCACTGCGCCCGGTCCTCTCGTCGCCACCACCGACGCCGTGGTGGCAGCGCTCACCGGCCCGGACGGGCATGCCGCGGCTCGGGCGTCCTTCCGGGAGCGGTTCTGCCCCTGGGACGACGGCGCCGCCTCAGCGCGCGTGGTCGACGTCCTGCTGGACCGCCTGTGAGGGCCCGCCCCCGCCGCTGATCGCGGCGTAGAACTGCTCGATCGCCGCTTCGTTGTAGCCGTGGTAGTCCAGGAACGAGGACGGCACCCGGCCGCCCAGGAACGCGCGCATCCCTGAGGCGACGCCCTTGACGGTCTGTGGCACGACCATCCCGGCGTCGGCCGGCACCGAGTCGCCGACGGAGGAGAACGCGGTGGTCACGATGGGGAGGCCCAGCGTGCGGGCCTCGAGGATCACCATCGGCTGGCCCTCGTAGTCGCTGGAGAGCACGAAGCAGTCGGACCTGGCCATGATCGCGTAGGGGTTGTCCACCTGGCCGGCGAGCACCACGTGGGACTCCAGGCCGAGCTCGACGATGAGCGCCTCGAGGCTCTCCTCGAGCTTGCCTCCGCCCAGCACGACGAGTCGCACGTGCGGGTGCTCCTCGTGCACGCGGGCGAACGCCTTGATCAGCCGGGCGTGGTTCTTCTCGGGGGAGAGCCGTCCGACGGACACGAAGACCACCGAGTCGCTGCCGGTGTCCAGGTCGGCGAGCCGCTGGCGGCTGCGGGCCTCGCGGATCACCTGGTGCGGGGTGAAGTGCTCGAGCAGTGCGCCCACCGCGGCCGCGACGTTGCCGGTGTCGAACGGCTCCGTGTGCGGCCCGGCCGCCGACCCGCCGTGCCCGTGGCCGGCCATCTGCTGCACCCGCTCGCCGTCCATGGTGTTGATCGCGTGGGTGAAGCGCTCCGGTGATGCGTAGGCGGCGAGGCCCGCGCGGTTGACGCGTTCGAGCTCGGGGGACACCGAGACCAGGTGGTCGAAGTGCCGGTATGTGGAGAACACCGCGGTGAGCCGGTCCTCGAGGTGCTTCTCCCCGACGGTCTCGCGCTGCATGTCGGCGTACATGTCGTTGTGCAGCCAGATCGAGCGCTGGCCGGTCTCGGCGACCGAGTAGAGGAACGGCGTGTAGCAGCCGTAGCCGCTGAAGTCGAGGAGGTGGTCGAACTGCGCGTGACCGAAGACGCGCTGCCACTCGTCCCGCCAGAAGGCCGTGTGCCGGGCGTCGAGCTGCTCGGGCAGCCCGCGCTTCATCAGGTTGTCGGTCTCCTCGCGCACCCGCCTCCGCGTGCCGTTGAAGACCGGCACCCGGACCACCGCCCGGGCCCGTGGGTCCACCAGCCGCATGTTCCGCACGCGGTCCCGGAGCCTGCTCATCGGGAAGAACACCGTCACGTCGAAGCGGTCGTAGTCGAGGTGACGCAGCAGGTTGAGGGCCGAGGTGGTGATGCCCTGGCTCTTCATGCTGCCGAGGTAGACCAGCAGCGTCTGCCTGTCACTCGTGAAGTCCCGGCGCACGGCGTAGCGCGACTCGTCGGCACCCCCGAACACCAGGTCGACGACCCGGGCGCACACCGACCCGTCGTCCTTGGGGTCGTAGACCTCGGCCGCGGCCGCCGAGGCCTTCGCCGGCAGCGGCTCGACCAGCTTCGCCGAGACCTGCTCCACGAGGTCGTGCACGGTCGCGCACACCGGACCGGCGAGCTCGTCCTCGGTGAGGTAGAGACCGCGCCCGGACCGGTAGTCGTCGAGGTCGGGGACGTAGTGGATCACCGGGCGACCGGTGGAGAGGAAGTCGAAGAAGATGCTCGAGTAGTCGGTGACGAGCAGGTCGGAGACGCCGAGCACCAGGTTGGTGGGGATGTTGTTGGGGACCAGGAAGTCGCAGTCGTCGCCGACCCGCGCGCGGACGGCCTCGTAGATCACCTGGTGCACCTTGAGGAGGACCACGTGCGTGGCGGGGTCCAGGCTCTTCTGGATCTCGCGCACGGTGGTGAGCAGCTGGCTGGCGTTGACGTTGGGCGTGCCGAACCTCTCGCCCCGCCAGGTGGGGGCGTAGAGCACCACCGACCGGTCGCCGAGGTCGATCCCGCGGCCGGAGAGCAGCCGACGCACGGGTCCGGGGTCGAGCACGGTCTCGGCCTGCCGGTCGGTGCGGGGCTGGCCCTCCTCGATGACGGCGCCGCGGAAGATGCCCTGGAGGCGGTAGGCCCCGCGGTACATCGTCTCGGTCATGTAGGGGTTCGCGGAGAGCAGGTAGTCGGCGTTGAGGAAGTTGCGCACGACGTTGCGCGACTCCAGGCCGCCGTCGGGCATGTCGAAGCCCATCAGCTTCAGCGGCACGCCGTGCCAGGTGTTGAGGTAGACCTGCCCCGCCCGCTT
>JBDTXF010000174.1:0-6585 GCA_040006355.1 Nocardioidaceae bacterium
GAGCGCGTCGCCGACCACGCCCACACAGTCGTGACGCCGTGCTCGGCCAGGGCTTCGATCAACATGTCCGCGACGCTGGTCAACTCGGCCCTCTCAGGGGAACAAAGGCGATGCGAGTGGGACCTGGGCCCCGTCCAGGGGCCGGCATGCGGACGGCGCGCACGGCGGACGGCCGCGATGTCCGTGACCCCCTGCTCCGTTGCGGACACACTGTCGGTCATGCCCCCGTCGCAGCCGGTGACCACCGGTCCCCGTCCCCGGGACCCCTCGACGCTCGAGCAGGTCCCGCACGGTCACACCGCGAGCCGTTTGGACTGGCTGCTGCTGCCGCCGAGGACCCGGCGGCTGGTAGAGGACCGGTTCGGCACGAGGGTCGTGGGCTGGTCCTCCGCCGGGGCGGGCTACACCCCGGGGTGCGCCAGCGCGCTGACCGGGGAGGACGGCCGCCGGATCTTCCTCAAGGCGGCCAGCAAGAAGGCCCAGCGCCCGTTCGCCGACGCCTATGCCGAGGAGATCCGCCATCTGCGCAGGCTGCCGGAGGGACTCCCGGTGCCCCGTCTGCTGTGGACCCACGAGGACGACCTGTGGGTGCTGCTCGCCACCGAGCACGTCGAGGGCACCAACCCCGTCCGCCCGTGGGACCCGCGTGAGCTCGGCCGGTGCCTGGACACCCTGGACGCGCTCGCCACGGCGCTGACGCCTCCGCCGATGCCGCTGCGCACCTTCGCCCAGGACTTCGCCGCCCTCGTGGAGAGCTGGGAACACGTCCGTCGTACGGCGCCGGGCTGGCCGCACCTCGACGAGGCCGTGGACCTGGCCAACCGGTTCGAGGCGGCGACGGCGGGCAGCACCCTGGTGCACACCGACGCCCGCGACGACAACTTCGTGCTCGCCACGGACGGCCCGGCCTACCTCTGTGACTGGAACTTCCCCGTGGTCGGGGCCGCCTGGATCGACACGGTCTGCGTGCTGATGACCGCCTTCGGGGACGGCCTCGACGCCGATGCCCTGCTCGCACGACGACCGCTGACCCGCGACGTGGACCCCGACCACGTGGACAGCCTGCTGGCGCTGCTGTGCGGCTACTTCCTCGAGCGCCGCGACCAGCCGTCCCCGCACTCCTCTCCCTACCTGCGCCGGCACCAGGACTGGTGCGCCGAGGTGACCTGGGCCTGGCTGGCGCGCCGGCGCGGCTGGACCTGAGGGGCCTCACCCCTCGGCGAGCCCCTTGAGCGTCAGCAGCTGCTTGCGCATCATCACCAGGTCGCCCCATGCCAGGGCCGAGCGCCGGACCCGCTGCACGGCGTTGACGGCCTCGACCGTCAGCGCACCGACCAACCGGGACCCGTGCTCGGTGGGGCGCACGTCGTAGGTGAACGCGACCTTCCCGAAGAGCCGGGTCGCCGGGGTCACCGCGGTGACCTGACGGCCGTGCTCGAACTCGACGATCCGGGCGACCACCGCGAACCGCTGCCCGACCGCGAGCTCGTCGAGACCGGGCGTGAGCCGTCGCGGGCTGCGTCGTCCCAGGTTGTCGACGAGGTCATAGCTGTACGGCGCGGCGCGCAGCTGGCACACCCAGCGGAACACCGTCTCGGGCTCGGCCTCGACGTCCACCGCGCGCAGCAGGAGCTGATGACCAGGGCCGGCGTACCGTTCGCAGGGGTAGGAGCGTGATCGGTCCGCAGGCGAGACGTTCCAGAACCGTGGGTCGGGCACGTCGGTGAGCCTACGACTACCTCGCCGCTTCGCGACCAGTCGGATTTGGGCGGGACCGAGGCCCGCTGGTACCGTTGTCCCTCGCGTGTCCGGGTGCCTGTGCGCCCACCGCCGGCATCCGGCTCGACGCGCGTCCCGACCTCAGCACCGACCACCGCACCAGAGACGATCGAGGCCTGCCCCGTGGCGAACATCAAGTCCCAGATCAAGCGCAACCGACAGAGCGCCGCTGCGCACGAGCGCAACAAGTCGGTCAAGTCCGCGCTGAAGTCCGCGGTGCGCCGCTTCCGCGAGGCCGCCGACGCCGGCAACGCCGACGAGGCCAAGGTGCTCGCCGCCGCAGCCGGCCGCAAGCTCGACAAGGCTGCGTCCGCCGGCGTGATCCACAGGAACCAGGCGGCGAACAAGAAGTCCGCGATGCACAAGAAGGCCGCCTCCCTCTGAGGGGACCGCAGCCGCACACCGAGGCGCCGCTCCCGCTGGGAGCCGGCGCCTCGCTGGTTTAACGGCCGTGGGCCGCCGTCACCGCGAGCACCATCCGCTCGAGGGAGAAGGCCGGGTCGCTGGCAGCCCCCTTGACGTCCGCGTCCGCCCTGGCGACCGCAGTGATCGCGGTGGCCAGGCCCCGGTCGTCCCACCCCCGAGCCTGCTCGCGCAGCACCCGGATCTTCCACGGCGGGACCCCGGCCTCGCGGGCCAGGTCGGACTCCCTCATCCCCCGCGGCGCGGAGGCGAAGCGCGCCAGGCCACGCAGCCCGGTCGCGAAGGCACTGGTCACCAGGACCGCGGCGGTGCCGCTGTCGAGCGCCCAGCGCAGCTCCTCCAACGCCGTCGACGTGCGGCCGGCCAACGCCGCGTCCGCGATCGCGAAGGACTTCACCTCGGCCCGCCCCCCGAAGTACGTGCGCACGACGGTCTCGGTGAGCGGCTCACCCGGGAAGTCGCTGGTCAGCTGGTGGGCGGCACCGGCCAACGCCCGCAGGTCCTGGCCCACCGCCTGGACGAGGAGGTCGGCGGCGGCCTCGGCGATCCGGCCGCCGTGGGAGCGCACCTCGGAGGAGACGAAGCGGGAGAACTCCGAGGGACGCAGGGTCGCGGACCTGACCTCGGTCACCGTGGACACCTTGCGGAGCTTGGTGAGCAGGCCGCTGCCCTTCTGGCCCCCTGAGTGCACGAGGACCAGACCGATGTCCTGGGACGGCTCCGCGGCGTAGCGCACCAGGCCGTCGTGGGCGTCCTCGGGGAGGTCCTCGAGCCGGTCGACCACCACGCACCTGATCGAGGAGAACAGCGACGGGGCGGCCAGGTCGCCGAGCACCGCCATGCTCACCTGGTCGGCGGTGGTCTCGCTCACTTCGGACTCGGGGTCCCAGGCGTGGACCGCGGCGATCGCCGCGTCCACGGTCCGGCGGTTGAGCAGCTCCTCGGGGCCGGTGACCAGCGTGATGTGTCCGAGGATGTCGGAGGCCTGAGGGGTCGCCATGGTGGGGCCCAGCCTGCCACACCGCACCGACCGTCCCGGCCGCTGCCGGAGGAGCACGGCCGGGTCCTCGGACGGCTCACCCTAGGGGCTCCGGTGCGTCCTCACGCCCAGGGCGCCCTGCCGGACCGTGACCGCGACGTCGCCCTCCTGGTCGGTGCGCTCGACGGTCATCCCCGACCGTCGCAGCAGTGCCATCGTCGCGGAGGCAGGATGCCCGTAGTCGTTGTCCTTGCCGACCGACACCAGCGCCAACCGCGCCCCGAGACCGGCCAGCAGGTCGGGATCCTGGTAGCGGCTGCCGTGATGGGGCACCTTCAGCACGTCGACACGGAGCCCGGGCAGCGACCGCGCCAGGGCCTGCTGCGCCTCGGGCTCCATGTCCCCGCTCATCAAGATGCGCACCCCCCGGACCTCGACGAGCAGGACCAGGCTGGCGTTGTTGGGCGTCGAGCCCTCCTCACCGTGGCTCGAGGACCCGGGTGCGTGCACCGGACCGATCACCTGCCAGCGCAGGGCGCCGACCTGCCGCACCTCGCCGTACGCCGGCACGCGGACCGTGACGCCGGCGGAGCGTGCCCAGGCGTGCACCTGCTCAGCGCCGTAGGCCGGGTCCTCGGTCGCCGTGACGTCGATCTCACTCGCGTGGTGGTCCCCCAGCACGGCCGGCAGACCGTCGATGTGGTCGGCATGGAAGTGCGTGAGCACGACGACGGGGAGAGCGTGCACGCCGAGCCTGCGCAGGCACCGGTCCATCGCGTCCGGATCGGGGCCGGTGTCCACAACCACCGCGCTGCCGCCCCCGGCGTTGAGCACCAGGCCGTCACCCTGCCCGACGTCGCAGGCGACCAGGACCCAGTCGCGCGGTGGCCAGCCGGGCGACGGGAGGGGCCGCAGCATCACCACGACGAGCAGCACGCAGACCGTCACCGACCAGCGGCCCCGCCTCAGCACCGGAGTGGCTCCGAGCCCGATGACCGCGCACAGCAGCACCAGCACGCCGAGGGAGACCACCCCGACCGGCCAGCGGACGGCCGCGGTGGGGAGCCGGGCCAGGTGGGTGGCCACCGTGATCACCCACGAGGCGCACAGACCGGCTCCCCAGCCGCAGGCGTGCCCCAGCGGCGGCACCGCGAGCACGACCACCCCACCGACCAGTCCCAGCACCGTCGCCGGCCCGATGACGACCGCGACGACCAGGTTGGCCAGCACCGCGACCAGGCTGACCTGACCGGAGATCGCCGCGACCACGGGGGTGCAGGCCAGCTGAGCGGCGATGGGCACCGCCAGGGACTCAGCCGCCCAGCGTGGCAGCCAGGAACCCAAGGCGTCCCGGAACGGCGGTCCGATGAGCAGGATGCCCGCCGTGGCCAGCGAGGAGAGCACGAACCCGGGCGACAGCACCAGCCACGGGTCGAGCAGCAGCAGGGCGAACACCGCGACGCCGAGCGCCCGGATGCCGCGGTCCTGGCCGCGTGAGCCCATCCCGACCAGGGCCACGGACCCCATGGCGGCCGCCCGCAGGACGCTCGGCTCGGGGCGGGCGAGGAGAACGAAGCCGAGGACACCCAGCGTCCCCACCAGCACCAGGCCGCGCGCACGCACTCCTGCCCAGCGGGCGAGCACCAGCAGGAAACCCACGACAAGGGTCAGGTTCGTGCCCGAGACGGCCGCCAGGTGGGTGAGGCCGCAGGTCCGGAAGTCCTCGACGACCTGCGGCGACATCTGCTGGTCATCGCCGACGACGAGGGCCGGCACGAGCGAGCGGGCGTCGGTCGGGGCCCACGCCACAGAGGCCCGGATCCCGCGACGGACCGCCTCGGCGCCTGCGAACAGGTCGCCGGGCCGGCTGAGGACCGTCGGCGGACGACCGGTGGACAGCACCCCGGCCAGGTCCGCGCCGCTCGCCGGGCCGAGACGGCCGGCGACCCGGACCCGCGCACCCAGCCGGACGCCCGCCCAGTCCCGGTCGGCGATCACCAGCACCGGCACCCCCGTCCGGTGCAGGACTCCCCTGCCCAGCGCCTCGGACACGCTCATCCGGGTCAGGGTGTAGTCACCGAACCTCCCGGAACGGGTCACCGGGTCGGAGGTCACCGTCCCCGTCAGGGTGCCGACGGCTCCTCGGTGGGCGAGCACCGCCACGGCACTGGTGCGGTTGGCGTCCACCCGGGCTGCGGTCGCCGCGCCCACGGACGCGGCCGCCAGCAGGCAGGCGAGCCCGGTCACCACCGCCTTCCCCCGCCGGCCGCGAAGGACGAGCACGACGGTGGCCGCCGCCAGCAGGGCCAGGGCGACGGCTCCGGGCAGTCCGAGTGCCACGAGCCCGCCCAGCCACCCGGAGAGACCCAGCAGCATCGCCCGCAGGTCCGGCAGCCGGCCTCCGCCAGGGACCGCTTCCTCCGGCAGTCGCGGCATCACAAGGTGACGTAGGGCGCCACTTTGGCCAGGGTCGCGTCGCCGATGCCGGAGACCTCGAGCAGCTCCTCGACGGAGGTGAACGTGCCGTTCTGGGTGCGGAAGTCGAGGATCGCCTGCGCGGTCACCGGGCCCACCCCGGGCAGCTCCTCGAGCTCGGTCTGCCCGGCGGTGTTGATGTCCACCATCGGGGTCGAGCCGCTGTCCGTGGTCGGGGCGGAGGCGGCCGTCGCCGCCACGCCGGGCGGAGGGCGCACCCCCACGACGATCTGCTCGCCGTCGGTCAGCACCCTGGCCAGGTTGAGACCACCCAGCCGCACCCCGCGACGAGCGCCGCCCGCTGCCTCGACCGCGTCGACGACCCGGGAGCCCAGCGCAAGCGTGGCGATCCCGGGCCGGCGCACCTTGCCCGTCACGTCCACCACGATGTGTCCGGTGGCCGCGCCCGACGAGGAGGTCCCGGCCGGCGTCCCGGACGTCGGTCCCGGGGTGAGCGGCACCGTGGCTCCTGGCACCGTGGCCCCCGGCACCGCCGCCGGCCCGGTGGGCACCGGGGTCGCCAAGGCCGGCGCGCTGCTCCCGGGCGCGGGCGACGTCACCGGGGCGACGATCCTCGAGCCGCCGTCGGCACGGCCCACCCACCAGGCGGTGACGCCCAGCCCGGCGGCCACGACGAGTGCGACGACGACGAGGTGTCCGACCGTCATCCGTGCTCGGCCCTGCAGGGTCGCCGGCACCCGGTCCCCGGCCCACCCGGTCAGGGTGGCACCGAGGCCCACGGGGCGGTGGGCGTGACGCCCGGGGACGCTGCCTGGCTCGGGTCCTGACCCGGGGCCGCCACCGCCCCCCGGCTCGGGGAGTGACCCCGGGGGCTCGCCGGACCCGTCCCTCGCGCCAGGCCACAGGGGGTCTCCCGGGTCGGGACGGATCTCGGCGAGCTCGGCGCTCAGCAACTCCAACCGTCGCCG